>JBAXVH010000137.1:0-4366 GCA_037129215.1 Bacteroidota bacterium
CCCTAGGGGCAGAATGGGGGGAAATACAATGACACAGTTTAGCTTACATATCCATCCTGACATTGAAAGTTAGTCTCTTCTCATTATACACGCTCATTCTATCAATCAGTGCTAACCACTCAATAACTAATTTCAAGCTCCTAACAACAAAAGATAAGCTCTAAACAAGATCCGCGTACCTCCTAACAACTTACTTGTTGTTATCTCACTCTTCCGTCTTCATTCTGCATAAGAAGTTACAGGCCCTACGCCCTTCTGTCTTCATTCCACACTCTTCCGTTTTCATTCTGCATAAGAAGTTATAGGTCCCACACCCTTCAGTCTTCGTTCCGCACTCTTCCGTCTTCGTTGTGCATAAGGAGTTACAGGTATCACACCTTCCGCCTTCGTTCCACACCTTTTTGGTGAACTATAAAAAAGTGTAGATATTAGTATTGTATTTGTAGTAAAATACAATAAACTCTTCATGGATAATACCTATGTGTTTATCCTTGTATATAATCTATTTGAACCCATAAAATAATACGAAATATAGAGGTCTCTATTGTCGTGGCGGTGGCGGGCCATCCTGTTCACCCTCTCTTGGTGGAGGTGGTGGTGGATTACCCTCACCTTGGTTTTCAGGGCGTGGCGGTGGTCTGTTTCCATCCGGGCCTCCATCGTTTCTACGTGGTGGCGGTGGACTATTCCTCATTCTATGCAATATATCCTTCAATAAAGATTCCAGCTTTTGCTGTTGCTCCTTATTGCAGATAGCTTTCAATTGTAAAAAATGATGCAGTGTAATTAAATTCAGTTTTGCCTCCTCTTTACCTACCACATCTGCTGCATTTTGAATACTGATAGAATCATACTTCTCCTCGTTAAGATGTTCAAACAATTCATCCTTAGCCTTTCTTAGCAACTTATCTTCTGCTCTCATCTCTTCATGATGGGCTTTCAGCAATTGCTGATAGCGTATCTGTTGAGAACTATCCAGAGAAAGTTCGTGTACTACAAAATCGGTTAGCTTTTCGTGTAGTTTATGATCCTCATTTTTAGGGCCGTTTTTAAACCAGAAGAAGCCTATCGATGCTACATTCAATAGCATTAATACAACTACTACCCCTATAATCCATTGTTTATTCATAACAATATAATTAATTATTCATACAAATCTGTGGTGGTCTCCAATCCAAAATGGCTTTCAAAGCTTGATATAGTCGAGGTTTCCGTATTACTGCTGTCTACTTTATTATTATAAGAGATGGCAAGCCATACATTGCACACAATACCTATTACCAAAGCGGCAATTAACCATTGTGCATTTCTAAAAAGATAAACTTCTTTGGCCCCCTTTGGCTGATTAATTCTTTGTAGTATTCGCTGTTCTATTCCTGCAGGCGCTTCTACCTTTTGCAGGTGGGCGAAACTTTCCAGTGTTTCATTTACCAGATGATTAATATTCTTGTTCATATTCTGAGGTATATAATTAACTTTTATAAAACTGTTCTAAACTCTTTCTAAGATTTTCTTTAGCACGATGCATCAGCCCTTCCAGCGATTTGATAGAAGTCTGCATTATCTCGCTTACTTCTTCATAGCTTAATCCATCGGCCTTAATAAGTGTAAATGCAATTCTTTGATTCTCTGGCAGCTGCTTTAAAGCCTTAAACAGCATGGTAGCCTTTTCTTTGTTGGCAAGCTGAATACCAGGATGTACAAAATCGGGGATAATATCCTGATGACTGTCTAATCTAAAAATACTTTTCATTGAATTCATTCTTTTCTTGGCGTTATTCTTACGTTGCCAGTCAAGGCATTTCGTAATAGCAATCCTATACAACCATGTAGACAATTTAGAGTCGCCCCGGAAATGCTGTATGCTTTGAAACACTTGTATAAACACTTCCTGTGTAAGGTCTTCTGCTTCTTCGAACTGCTGAACCATATTCAGCACCGTATTGAAAACAAGATGCTTGTACAGATCAATAAGCTTTATAAAAGCCTGTTGATTGCCATCTTTTAGTTCTGCAATAAGCTGAAGTTCGCTCAAAATTGAATAATGATTTGTTTATAAGAAGAATAAATGACCAAAAACCTTCGTGTAAGGTAAAATAATGTATTAAGCACCACCAGGAATAAGTGTATTCTCCTGTCTCCTGTATTCTATCTCCTACTTAAAACCTACAACTTAATACTTAAAACAAAAGTGTATTCTCCTGTCTCCTAACTCCTGTCTCCTCATTCCCCATTAGTATTTCTTACTCCTCCTAATCCACTTTTTCAGTGCCGATAGTACCGAAATCTTATCACCCTCCAAAGCAAAACGCTGATCGTATTCCCACAAAACGGCATGAATATAAAACTCATCAAAGGCATTGGTAAGTGCTTTAAGGTATCTTTTGCGGTATTTATTGTCTACATCCTTTATAACGCCCGCCTCTGTACAAAGCAGCGGCATTTGATGCACCACACAATAGCTGGCAATCTGCCTCATTCTATCGCGGAGGTACTGGTCGTCGGCTTCTATATTGTATTTTAAATAGTCTTTTTCGGTATCGGTGCCCTTTGCTTCGGCCAGCATCTTTGGCATTCTTCTTCTTTTATAAGGAAAAGGAAGTCCTGTAAGTTTGGTTCTGCTTCCGGTCCACTCAGCTCCCTGATGGGTAAAAATGAATGGTTCGTAATAGTGAAAAGTATAAATAAGCTTGTTATCAGGAATTTTGCCCAGCTGCATCAGTTCGTTTTCGCTGTTGTAATCTGTTCCTCCCACTATATATATACGCTGACTATCTTCTTTTCTAATTTCGGTAACCATCTTCGTAATCGATGTTTTCCATTTATCTTCCGATAAAGTAGGTTCGTTGTATAAATCAAAGAAAAGTTCCTGATAGGCATTCCCTTTAAAAAGGTACTGCAATTGTTTCCACATGGCAATAATTCTGTCTACTTCCCCGTTATCATAGTTGGAATCATTAAGTTTGCCGTAATGGTAGGTAATGATAAGCTTCATTTGAAGGCTATAGGTAAGGGTTAAAACTTCTTTCAGCTTTTGAATCATGCTAATTTGAAAATTATAACCATCGGGTTGGAGATACATATCAAAGGCGATAGGCAATCTGATTGTTTTGAAACCTTTCGCGGATATTGCTTTAATTTTTTCAGTAATATCTTCTTTGTAAATGTCTTCAGGTGTTTTCCAATACTGCTCAAAGTGAGAGATGTTGACACCAGCGCCAAACTGTTTTATTACTTTGCTTACTACGCCGGTATCGGTAGCTGCAAATGTGGATAATGTAGAAAGGGTAGTAAAAATTATCCCAAAAAAACTTAAAATTAATTTTCTGTATAATTTCACTGAATATTGTATATATATAATTGACTGCATATTTTAAATTATGGCTCGAAAAATTAAATTTTCATACGAAAATATAGATGAAGCCGAACTTTCCATGCGATTGGATAAAAGAGGGCTTTATTATGCGAATGTAGTCATGTGGACGATTCTGTTCACATTACCAGTACTTATTTTATTAGATTATTTATTTTTAAAAAGCGAGTGGAACCAGTTATTCCTCGCCAGAATTGTATTTGGATTAGCATCTTACGTGGTTTTTATATGGGGATCGAAGAAAAACTGGCACTACATTTCTACCCTTAAAATATTCTTGGGTATTCATATTTTACTCCATTCTTTAATTTGTGGATTAGTTCCTTTTAATGAATTACTACCTTTCTTTTTAATATTATCTATCGTAATATTATTAGTTAATACAACTATTTTCTGGAAACCTTTCAATTCTCTCATACTTAGTTTATTCTCTTTTGCAATTATTGCGCTCTTGTTTACCTTAAAAACAAGGTTAGATAAGTATGAGGTGTTAATTTCTCATGGTGGTGGAGTGTATTTCCTTGTTACGGTAGTATCTTGTTTAATAGCGTATAACAGATATGAGATTGTAAACAGGAGTACCCAGAAAAATATTCTGATAGATAATGCTTACAACAGACTGCTCGATCAACATGAAATGATTAATGATCAGAAGTTTGTGATTGATGAAAGTAACAGAAGATTACAGAATCTAAGCGATTACAAACAAAATACCGTTGATATTTTATTGTACGATTTTAGAAGCTATGCAAATTCATTCAAATCGCATATTGATGAATTGAAATCTAAATCAGACAACCTATCTGCAGATCAGAAAGAAGTAATCTTCCAGATAGAAAATGATAATGAAAAACTAAACTATATTTCTGAAAAGCTGGCTGTATCAACCGATAAAGAAGAAACGGCAGTAGACTTCCATCTGGAAAGACTGGACATCAACAAGCATGTAGAAAAGATAGCAGTGGAAGTGGCCGATTCGGCTCAATTGAAACA
>JBAXVH010000138.1:0-4361 GCA_037129215.1 Bacteroidota bacterium
GCTATGGACTTTCCTAAAACTATCCATGACTTTGGAGGCTTTCCTAAAGAATTATTTGCAGTAGAATATCCTGCACCGGGGAACCCAACACTGGCAAATGAAACTGCATCTTTAATACATACAGCTAAAGTAGAATTGTCGCATGACTGGGGACTGGATCATGGGACCTGGACTATTGTAAGACACATGTATCCAAAGGCTGATATTCCTGTTTTGCAATTGAGTATAGACTATACCAAAGATGCCAAATTTCACTATGCATTAGCTGCGGAAATATATAGTCTTAGAAAGAAAGGAGTACTAATAATGGGTAGCGGCAATCTGGTACACAATCTGGGTATGGTGGCATGGGATAAACTGTACACCGATAATTATGGTTATGACTGGGCACTGAAAATTAATAATACTTTTAAAGAATTAATCTCTACTGGCTCTCACGATAAACTAATAGACTATAGTAAGTTGGGTAAAGAAGCTATGCTGGCTATACCTACTCCAGAACATTACCTGCCATTGATTTATACGCTTGGGCTTAAAGGCAAGCAGGATGCTGTATCGTTCTTTAATGATAAAGCAGTTGGAGGATCTTTGACGATGACTTCGGTTAAGTTTGGGTAAGTGCAGCATAACGCCTAATGCTGAACGCAAAACGCTAAATACAATTATGCTTTTGGGGTTCTGGAATTTATTTGTAACTTCTTATGCAATCTAATAAACTTCATCATGATTACCTATGTCAATCAAAACTGCTTTAGTTGGCTTTTCTTTTGTAAAATAAAAAATCACTCTAAGGTTATAGTCTAAAGAAAAACTTGAAAGTCCTTTTAATTTCCCGGATAGTTTATGTGTCTTTAATTTTGAATCGTAAGGGTCAATAATGAATAACTCCAATCTTGCCCAAAACTCCGGTTCTACAGTGGTTGATTTTATCCGTTTCTTAAACGTCTTTTTGAATGCATCACTAAATGAAACTTCCATTATAACATCTTTTTTAAATCCTTAATGGAAGATGAGAACTTCAGATTCCCTTTTTTGTATTCAGCCTGAGCTGCTTTGAAATTAGCTGCAATTTCTTCTCTTCTTGTATCAGCAATATTGTGTTCCAGTAAAGTCTTCAATTCTATTCTTTCCTCTAATGGAAGACTATAGATTGTTTCCACTACACTGTAAAATCCTGTATTTAAATTGCTCATACAAAAATGTTTGTACAAATATAAGTGTGATTAGGATTATTCCCAATTCATTGAATTTAATTCACAATTATCAATTCGTTCATCTTTTCGCTAATCACTCCTATTTCTTCGGCATATAAATTATTTCCCCTTAATAATTGTTTTACTGCTTCAGCTTTGATAGGATCTACTGCTATTAATAAGCCACCACTTGTTTGAGGATCGGCTAAGATTGCTTTAGCATATTCCTGATCGATATCTTCCTTAAAAGTAATTTTATGTCCATAGCTATCCCAGTTTCTTGTTGTGCCTCCAGGTATTGATTTTTGATTAATGTAATACTGCAAGTCGGGCGTAATTAATGGAATACTTTGTAGGTTAATAGAAGCACTTACCATACTCCCTTCAGCCATTTCGGTAAGGTGTCCTAATAATCCAAAGCCTGTAACATCTGTCATAGCATGTACTTCGGGCATTTTACCTAATATTTCTCCTACTTTATTTAACTGCATCATCTGTAAGGGTGCGAGATGTTTATGTTCTTCTTTTAGTAAGCCTTTCTTTTCTGCAGTAGTAAGAATGCCCACCCCAATTTTCTTGGTTAGATATAAAATATCACCAACCCTCGCAGTGTTGTTCTGCTTAATGTTTTTAATGTCTACCAATCCATTTACAGCAAGTCCGAATATAGGTTCGGGAGAATCGATGCTATGACCGCCAGCCAAAGGGATACCTGCTTCTATGCAAACGCTTCTGCTACCTTCAATTACTTTCTGTGCTACTTCGGGAGGCAATACATTGATAGGCCATCCCAGTATAGCAATTGCTAATATTGGCTTGCCTCCCATTGCATATACATCGCTGATTGCATTGGCACTGGCTATGCGTCCGAAGTTGTAAGGATCATCTACTATGGGCATAAAGAAATCGGTGGTGGAAATAAGGGCAGTACCATTGCCTAAATCATACACTGCAGCATCGTCTTTACTATGGTTGCCTACAATCAGTTTATCATTGTCGGGCATAGCAAAACTGGAAGAAAGAATCTGATCTAATACCTTTGGAGAAATCTTGCAACCGCAGCCTGCACCGTGCGAATATTGAGTAAGTTTTATTTCGTTGTTAGTCATGTTTTAATATTTAATTTTTTGGAGACAGGAGTTAGGAGATAGGAGTCAGGAGATAGAATAATACATTTGTCATTTCTAAGAATTTAATATTGCGATAGCGTTTTCTATTGCATCCACCTTATTGCAGGGGATAGTTTTTAGTAATGTTTTGATATTGTCTCTGCTATACAATCCTTTCTGGTAATGCTTGTCATAATATTTCAAGAGGATTGCAAAACAACCTTTTATATCCTCCTCCAATAAACAGTTGATAGCAGTTTTAGTCTCTAAACCACCCAGCCTTTTTTTGATGCGGATGATACTGTTTACCAATTTATCTTTTGGTATTTTACCATATCCTTTTACAATATAATCCAGTCTTTCTTCGAAAGGTATTTCCAGAAAGTAAATGGGCGACTGCTGCTTGGTATTATAGAGTTTAATGGGCATATTAACATCGCCAATACGCTGACTTTCATCTTCTACCCAGATAGTTTTGTCCTTATGTTTCATTAGCTCTTCGGCTAACAGATTTTCGAACATTTCGGTGGAAGGTTGTAGCACGCCTGCCACAGCACCAAAGGCCGATCCTTTATGTTTTGCAAGGTCTTCGAAATCAATTACTGTTTCGCCCTGCTGAGAAAGTCTGTTTAAAATATCTGTCTTACCACTACCGGTAAAACCTCCAATTACTTTAAAGTTGTAACTCAGTTCAAACTGATTAATCACAATGTTTCTATAGGCTTTATAACCACCAATTATGGTATGTACTTTAAAGCCATATAAATCGAGAAGCCATGCCACAGCTGCACTTCTCATACCGCCACGCCAGCAATGTACTACTATGGGTACACTCTTATGATCGCTAATGGTTTTAAGGTATTTATCAGCTGCTATAAGCCGTTCTACTTCCTCTACCATTGCCAGCATTTTTGGGCCAAAATAGGTGAGCCCAACTTTTATAGCATTCTCCCGGGATTGCTGTTTATAGCTTGTACCTACAACAACTCTTTCTTCATTGGAAAAAAGTGGTAAATTAAATGCCCCAGGAATATTAGCATGCGTATACTCGGCTGGACTGCGAACATCGAGCAGGAGGAAATTGTTCCTTGGCATTGTAGCAAACTGATCTATAGAAATTTTCTGTACCGGCATTTGGGCACAAACTTATTCATTTTAAATTGGTGGGACAAGTTGGAGGGAAAATAAAGTGGAGAAGAGGTATGGTGAGAGTACATCGTGAATCGTGAGGAATACAAATACATTGAACCACGGAGGCACGGTGGCACTGAGGTGCACAGCGTTCTATTTAATACAGTGGACAGGGAGAATCGCAAGCGATTAGGGGGCAATCAAAGTAATCTTTGATTACATTAAAAATTTTGGAATTTGCCTATGTATTATGGCTATTTCTTTTAAATAGATTCTTATTTCCAACTAAACTCTGGTCGTTTATAAGTTTCCCTATTGATTATGGCCAATATATTCTGCTTTCTGAGTGAATAATTCCTTTGACTTAAGGGAAATTTCTTTCAACAGTGTCGATTTATTGCCAAGTATGTCTGTATTATTTTGATTTCAACGGCAATATTTTTTCAGCCTCCTGTAATATATCTTTCAATAGTATCGATTTATTGCTCAGCATGCCTTGATTATTTTGAAATCTCTAAGAAAATATTCTGAACATCATAGAAAAAAACTTCTGACTGTATCAATTTATTCTGAAGCAGGGGCAAAAATTCTTCCACATCCTACGATTCCTCGTGTTGTATGTGTTGATATTTCCATAGACTGTGAAGGTTTCTTGATTAGCTGGTGGATTCGTTTTGAAATATGGGCTGTTTAATCCTTAGGCTATTGGAGGCGCACCAAAATCTGGCTTGGTTCTTTCATTGGCTGCTTGACTCTTTTTGAAATCTGTGGTGGTTCCGGCGAAGGCAGGTGAAGGGATTTGATTTGCAGGTGCAGTCTTTTTTGGGGGAAATGGAGACAAATTAGCTAATTAGCTGATGTGATAATGTGCTGATGAATACAAATTAGCTAATGTGCTAATGTGCTGATTTGCTAATGAATACAAATA
>JBAXVH010000139.1:0-4304 GCA_037129215.1 Bacteroidota bacterium
ATCCTTGAGAATAGCTAATCTGTCAAAAAATAAAAAGTAATTTTATGGGAAAGATAATTGGAATTGATTTAGGAACAACAAACAGTTGTGTATCCGTAATGGAAGGGAACGAGCCGGTAGTAATAGCCAATGAAGAAGGCAGACGTACCACCCCTTCGGTTGTAGGATTTTTAAAGAACGGAGAACGTAAGATTGGTGATCCTGCAAAACGTCAGGCTATTACAAATCCGTATAACACCGTATCGAGTGTTAAACGTTTCATGGGACGTAGATTTGATGAGGTAACTGAAGAAATTAGTCACTGGAGTTATAAAGTAATTAAAGGTGATAACAACACTGTACGAGTGGATATTGATGGTCGCCCTTATACTCCACAGGAAATTTCTGCTATGATTCTTCAGAAAATGAAGAAGACTGCTGAAGATTATTTGGGTCAGGAAGTTACAGAAGCGGTTATTACCGTACCTGCTTACTTCAATGATGCTCAAAGACAAGCTACTAAAGAAGCTGGTGAAATTGCTGGTTTAACAGTACGTAGAATTGTAAACGAGCCTACTGCAGCGGCATTGGCTTATGGTTTAGATAAAAAACATGCTGATCAAAAGATCGCTGTATTTGATTTGGGTGGTGGTACTTTCGATATCTCTGTTCTTGAATTAGGAGATGGTGTATTCGAAGTAAAATCTACCAATGGTGATACACACTTAGGTGGTGATGATTTTGATAAGGTGATTATGGATTGGTTAGCTGACGAATTTAAAAATCAGGAAGCTATCGATTTACGTAAAGATCCTATGGCTTTACAACGTTTAAAAGAAGCTGCTGAAAAAGCTAAGGTTGAATTAAGTAGCGGAAACGAAACTGAAATTAATCTTCCTTACATCACTGCAGTGGACGGTGTACCTAAGCACTTAGTATTGAAATTAAGCCGTGCTAAATTTGAATCATTAGCAGATAAATTATTTGATCGTTGCTTAAAACCTTGTGAGATTGCATTGAAAGATGCAGGTTACAATGTTTCTCAGATTGATGAAGTAATATTAGTTGGAGGTAGTACCCGTATTCCTAAAGTACAGGAAATAGTAGAGAAATTCTTTGGCAAAAAACCTAACCGTAGTGTAAACCCGGATGAGGTAGTTGCTGTAGGTGCTGCTATTCAAGGTGCTGTATTATCAGGAGATGTGAAAGATGTATTATTGTTGGATGTTACTCCACTTACCTTAGGTATAGAAACTATGGGTGGTGTATTAACTGCAATGATTCCTTCTAACACAACTATACCAACCAAGAAGATGGAAATCTTCTCTACTGCCAGCGATAATCAACCAGGTGTACAGATTCATGTATTACAAGGCGAAAGACCAATGGCTGCTCAGAATAAGAGTTTAGGTATGTTTAATCTGGATGGAATACCACCATCTCCAAGAGGAGTTCCTCAGATTGAAGTTACTTTCGATATCGATGCTAATGGTTTATTGCATGTAAGTGCAAAAGATAAAGGCACTGGTAAAGAACAAAAGATTCATATTGAAGCTGGTAGCGGATTAAGCAAAGAAGAAGTAGAAAAGATGAAGGCTGAAGCTAAAGCGCATGAGGCTGAAGATAAAGCTGCTAAAGAAAGAGTAGAGAAAATAAATCAGGCTGACAGTATGATTTTCCAGACAGAAAAACAACTGAAAGAGTTTGGTGATAAAGTTCCTACCGATAAAAAAGCACCTATCGAAGCTGCTTTAGAAAAACTTAAAGAAGCACACAAAGCACAGGATATTGCAGGTATCGATTCTTCTCTTGCTGAATTAAATACTGCATGGACTGCTGCGAGTGAAGAGATTTACAAAGCACAGGCTGAAGGAGCTGCTCCACAAGGTGATGCAGGTGCACAACCTCATGCTGAAGGCGGACAAGCTGCTGGTAACGACCACGTAGAAGACGCTCAGTTTGAAGAAGTAAAATAAGACTTGAAATAGAAAGGATAGAGGAGAATGAATAAAGAAATCCCTCAGTATCAATTGATTCTGAGGGATTTTTGTTTTTAATTGATTGACATTTGAATACTTTTTCTTATCAAATTGTATTCTCCAAACTCCTGTATTCTATCTACTAAGTCCCTGCATTATTATCTATCAAAGTCAACTAATTCAAGCTTCTTTACTCTTGATATAATAGAGCCAACGGTTCTGTTGAAATGTTTTGCTAATTCCTTAGGTGTTGCTCCCTGATAATATCTGACAGTAAGTTCTTCATCTAATTCGGAAGTCCATGGGCGATAAGCGTCTTTGAAACTTACACGGGCTAACTCTACGGAAAAAGTCTTCTCTTTTGTAACTACTTTCTTTGCTTTTACAGGAGCCTTTATTCTTGGCTTTTTATCTTCCTCTTCCAGATTCTTTACTATAATTATGTGTGGTGAAACACTGAAGTCTTTAGGCATTAGTTTCTCTGGGATGTGTAAGGTATTTCTTGCACGAGTAACGGCTACATATAACAGGTTTATCTCTTCGTTCAGTTTAGCCATATCATAAGTAGCTGAATACTTATCGAGAGACATCTTTTCTATTTTCTCTTTAGTAATGAAATCGTTTATCAGGAACACTGTATCATATTCCATACCCTTACATCTGTGAACTGTGGAGAAGATCATTTCGGCTTTATCCTTCTGATCGTTTTCTACATGCTTTGCTTTAATGGTTTTGATGATATCGGGGATTTCGTTCTCGTATTCTTTTACAATCTCCACCATCATCCCCAGTTGAACATCTTCTGTCTTTTCGATATAATCTTCCAGTTCTTCTATATTCTTCATGCCTTTGATAAGATTGTCCCTTATCATGTGGTGCTTATTGTTGTATAGGTTTAATACATCGTACAAAGAAGCGCCTTCATCGGCGTAAGTATAGGAGTTTATATTTCCTTCGAAGTAAATGTGTTTTACTTTCTTTTCGGTGACATACTCTATTGCTTTTAAGAGTAAGCCAAGATTGGTACGGGCAAGTACTGCCTGTGATTTATGTTCTTGACTGGTACCATGCCCTTTTATAGGAATAGGTTTGAACTGTTCTAAATTGCTTTTTAACTGCAATATATCCATTGCAAGATTAGCAATATCCTGACCAAAACGGAAACTGGTGGTAAGGAAGAATGGTTTAAAATTTACCTGTTCTAAAGAGTTAACGGCAAAACGCCAACCATAGATCTGCTGGTGCGTATCGCCAACAATAACCTTTGTAGCGTTCTGTTTCAGGAATAAATCGAGCATAACAGGAGAAGAGTCCTGGCCTTCATCGAAGAGAATATAATCGTAGGGAAGTTGTGGAGCAGCAAGCTGAAACTTTTTTAGATAGAAGTCGTGGGTGATTTCTATTTCACCTGAATTCATTTTGCTTAATAACAGTCTTGATTGACCAAGGATATAAGGATAAAATGAAGTAACGAATGATTTTGCTTTATCGTCGGTGATGGTATCGAGATAGTTTAAATCCTGTACCTTTTGTTTATCGCTATTGCAGAAGTATGCTATGAATTTATTGATATGATTAGCAATAATATACTCGGTATGCTTTTCGCTGTTGCCCTGAAGATTGAGTAGTTCGGCAATCTCGTTTGTTTTATAACCTTGTGCTTTTACTTTATAATTATGCTGATATACTATATGTCGGTAAGCAAGAGAATGGGCGGTTTCTACTTTTACATTGTATAAACCCTTTTCTTCGAACTTTCTGGCAGCTTCGAGTTTTACAGATTTATTGAAAGCAATATAAAGAATCTTACTGTTTGCAGGCCTTGAGCGAGCATATTCTATAACGGTGGTTGTTTTGCCAGAACCCGCAACAGCATTGATTTTGATGTTTCCTGTAGAATTAATTATGTCGGTCTGCTCCTGTGTAAGTTTCATTGTTCTATGTTCTATTGCTGCCTCTGTTTTTTATATGTTTATAGATGATTTTAGTCTTTTAAACATATAAAAAAATATTAGTTGCGAAGATACCAAATAGGTAGATAATTCAACAATTCATTTAAGACAAATAAAAACTTCTTTGTGGGTAAAAATGAGCAAAAGGGAGTTAGGAGATAGAAGTAAGGAGTCAGGAGAATACAAAATACAAGCGGGTATTAATACTCAACGATATTTAATATTTTATTTTGTAGCAGTTTTATTTAGATTTTTGTTTATGCAATGCTACTACCTTTTATATATTTTTAGTATACTAAAGAATTATTGTTTATTTACGGGTATATAAATAATTAAAGTATCATTTGGATGTGGAATCAATTGAAGTATGCACTTTTATAAAACTGTTTTGTTT
>JBAXVH010000014.1:0-14848 GCA_037129215.1 Bacteroidota bacterium
CCAACATATTATCTAATAAAAAAGATTTATTTATCCCTAAAAATAGAAAATGAACAATAAAATCAAGATTTATCTCAATAATATTGTTCACATCTTAGAGTACTTCTCCCCTTTTATTTATTTATATGGGTAAATAATCAGTTCTCCCTGCTTATTTACGCATTTGTTTATACTTATTAATCAAACCATTGGTAGAAGAATCATGCGATTTAATTTCGTTATCATCTCCTAATTCTGGCAATATTTTATTGGCTAATTGTTTACCCAATTCTACTCCCCACTGATCGAAACTAAAAATGTTCCAGATAATACCTTGTACAAATATTTTATGTTCGTACAAAGCAATCATACTACCTAAAGTAAAAGGTGTAATCTCTTTTACAAGGAAAGAGTTAGTTGGTTTATTGCCTTCAAATACTTTGAAAGGTAAAAGGAATTTAATTGCTTCTTCTGATAATCCTGCTGCCTCTAATTCACCTTTTACTTCCGCTTCTTTCTTGCCATTCATCAACGCTTCTGTTTGAGCAAAGAAGTTGGACAATAATTTATTATGATGATCAGCTATAGGATTGTGGCTAATAGCCGGTGCAATAAAATCGGCAGGTATTACAAGCGTTCCCTGATGTATTAACTGATAAAAAGCATGCTGTCCATTGGTACCTGGTTCTCCCCAAATAACGGGGCCTGTGGAATAATTTACAGCATTACCATTTCTATCGATACTCTTACCATTACTTTCCATATTTCCTTGTTGGAAATACGCAGCAAACCTATGCATATATTGATCGTAAGGTAATATAGCCTCACTTTGTGCTTTAAAGAAATTGGTATACCATATGCCTAACAAAGCCATGATAACAGGTACATTTTCTGTGAACTTTTCTTTCTTAAAATGTACATCTGTTTCGTGTGCTCCTTTTAATAATTGTTCAAAATTATCATAACCAATTGTTAATGCGATAGATAATCCAATAGCACTCCATAAACTATATCTTCCGCCTACCCAATCCCAGAATTCAAACATATTTTCTTTGTCAATTCCAAAAGCTGTTACTGCTTTTTCGTTCGTACTTAATGCAGCAAAATGTGCAGCAATATGTTTCTCTTCTTTAGCATATTGTAAAAACCATTCTCTTGCTGTATTAGCATTCGTCATGGTTTCTTGTGTAGTAAAAGTCTTGGAAGCAATTAAGAATAAAGTCTCTTCAGCATTAATCAACTTCAGTGTTTCTGCTATATGAGTAGCATCAACATTGCTTACAAAATGGGTTTCAATTCCTTCTACCCAATAAGGTTTCAAAGCCTCTGTAACCATTACCGGGCCTAAGTCGCTACCACCTATACCTATATTAACTATATACTTAATTTTCTTGCCTGTAAAACCCTTCCATTCGCCACTATGTATTTTTTCGGTAAACCCTTTTACATGTTTTAAAACCCTGAGTATATCAGGCATTACATCTTTACCATCCACATAAACTGGATCGCCAGAAAAGTTTCTGAGAGCAGTATGTAACACAGCACGGTTCTCGGTTTCATTAATTACAGAACCATTAAACATCATAGCGATGCTCTCTTTAAGTTTACATTCTTCTGCCAGTAAAAACAGGAGTTGTAAAGTTTTCTGATTAATAATATTCTTGGAATAATCAAATAATATATCGCCAAACTGAATGCTTAATTTTTCAAAACGGTCGGCATCATTTTCAAATAAGGTGCGCATTTGCATACGTACCATTTCTTCTTTAAAATGTTTTTTTAATAACAACCATGCTTGCGTATCGGAGGGATTAATTCTTGGTAACATAATTCGTACTTTGCTTGACCCCAAAAGTAACGATTTGCTATCCCGATGAAAGGAAATGTGGAAATCTATTAAAGTTTAGAATGAAAATATTTAACAGTTAATATCTTTTATTCAGTTAGTACTAATAAGATGATAACAAGTATAAAAATTTGAAACATATTGATAATCAATCAATAAGAACTATTTGTTTAACTGAATTCTAAAAGTAGTGCCTTTATTTAGTTCACTATGAACGACTGAAAGGTTGCCATGATGAAATTCGCAGATAATTCTTTTAGCTAAAGCAAGCCCCAGTCCCCAGCCTCTTTTCTTGGTAGTAAAGCCTGGTTCAAATACCTTTTTTATATGGTTTTTATCAATGCCTTTTCCGGTATCGGTAATATCTATTTGTACTACTTCGGGTTTATTAATAATATTAACAGTAATGTGTCCTTTTCCTTCCATTGAATCGAGGGCATTCTTTAATAAATTCTCTATTACCCAATCTAATAAAGGAGCAGAAATCAACACATTTATAGGTTGATTTATATCGCCTGAAAGTTCAATTGCCACTTTTCCACTCGCTCTTTTACGCATGTAATCCGCCATAGAACTTACCTGTTGTACCAGATCTTTTTCTTCCAACACAGGCGTACTTCCTATCTTACCAAAACGATCGGAAATAAGCTGTAATCTTTCTACATCTTTCTCTATTTCTACAACAAGACTCTCCTGAATATTTTCTGTTTTCAACAACTCTACCCAACCTCTTAAACTGGAGACTGGAGTACCCAACTGATGCGCAGTTTCTTTTGCCATTCCTGCCCATAGTCTGTTTTTTTCCGATTTAGCAGAAGTGTTTTTGGCAATAACAATTATGGTAATAAATAATGCAACTAATATCAGTTGCGCAAAGGGATAATATCGAACTTCATTTAGCAAGTCCGATTCACCATAATATATTTTATTTACCTGCGTTTTATCAGAAGGATTAGTCCAGTCTATAGAAGGATGCAGTGCTTTAAATTCTTCTACTTTATTGACTAAATAATGAGGGTTATTTTTAATGGCAGCGGTATCAAGATTACGATAATCCAGTACACTATCCTTTTCTGTAACCAGTATAATGGGAATATCTTTACTATTCTCCGTTAAAATCCTTGCAGATAGGTTATTAAACTCTACATCGGGCGTACTATTCAGTTTTACTGCCTCTGCCCATTGTTCTATTTTAAGTCTTTCGTCTTTTGCAATTTTACGGGCAAGATAATTGGAATAAAATATGGTACTACTCACTAATACGATGGCAGTAATAGCTAAAAATGTTCGCCAGTTAAACCAGTTGTAATTTGTACCCATAGAATTAAAATAGTCCTTTATCTATTGCAAAGTAAACTGTATTTATTACTCAAACTCCATTGGTATAGCTACTTTGGAATAACTATCCAGCAAATCGAGTTGTAAAATAGTGTAAGAGCTATTCTTATCAGGATAAAACATTGGATTAAATTTCGCCCCATACACAAAGTCTTCCACGGTATAAGATGCTCTTGAAATTACGGTATTGGCAAAACTTTCATCAAAGCCATGAATAAATACGAGCAATTCAACATTGGCATTAATAAGGTCTTCTTTTTTCATTTCAAACAGTGGACTATCCTCATTTATTGCATGTACCAATGTCCAGTTGGCAGTAAGGGTATTTGCTTTGGCTACCTCTAAATCCAGGCTATAGAACTTGGTTTTAATATCCTCTCCTTCCAGCACCCGCATAGCTAATGTAACTTTTGCTTCTACGTTTGCAAGATAGTTTTTGGTGTAAGGAACCATTCTCAACATTAGCGCAACTCCATCTTTATAAGGAGCAAACAATACGTTTTTGCTATAACATATATAGGCTCTTGGACGAGAGAATCTACCGTAGATTAATCCGGTAATTAAAGCAAAGCTCATTAGTCCAATAAGGGCTTCACCCGATGCTACAAAGCTTGCAGCAAACCCAACAGGGTTTATTCTTCCATAGCCTACCGTGGTAAAAGTTTGAGCACTAAAGAAGAATGCTTCCGAAAATTTATCAAGTTGTGTGGTTGCAACCAATCCATTTAAATGCTCTATTCCTATGTATAAATATATTCCAGCAAAAAATAAATTGATTAATGTAAATACTGTGAAAATCAATAGTACAAATTGAAAGTTACTCAAGGATAATAATGCATGATACATGTTTAATCTTTCCCAGAATTTCAATCCCCTAACCTTCATATTAGGCTTACCATCATTCTGAAAAAATCTGCTGCCACTAAGGTTACCATTGGTAGATAGCCCCGTTTCGTTTTCTATTTTAGCCTTAATCTTTCTCTTTAATATAAATGCCATGTTCTGTTGAATTACTGTTGGTGCAAATTAAGGAATTAATCGTATAAAATATTTATATAATAATCTGATTCCGAATCATTCGAAAACGGTTTAGTACAAGTATAGTCTTGATTATTTTAAATAATTATCTCATTCCTTTACCTTCGCTGCCATGAGTAAAGAAATTGTATTAAGCGGGATTCGCCCAACTGGTTTTTTACATTTAGGAAACTACTTTGGGGCACTGAGAAATTATGTTAGAATGCAGGAAGATTATAACTGCTATTTCTTTGTGGCAAACTGGCATAGTCTTACTACACATCCCAATACTAAAGAGTTGCAGCAGAGTGTGCATAGGGTAATTGCAGAAAATATAGCTTGTGGTTTAGATCCTGATAAAGTGGCTTTATATGTACAAAGCGATGTTCCGGAAATAGCTGAACTATATCTATATCTGAATATGCTGGCTTATAAAGGTGAGCTGGAAAAAACTGCAAGTTTTAAAGATAAAGTAAGATCGAATCCTGAAAATGTAAATGCAGGTTTATTAACTTACCCTGTATTGATGTCGGCAGATATTTTGATTCACAGAGCCTTATATGTACCTGTAGGAAAAGATCAGGAGCAACATCTGGAAATGGCCCGAAACTTTGCTGAGCGTTTTAATAATCGTTATGGCGAAGTATTCCCTTTACCTAAAGCGTTTAACTACAACAGCGAACTAGTAAAAATTATGGGACTGGATGGCAATGGTAAAATGAGTAAGAGCGAAAATCAGATGGCTACATTGTATCTTGCTGATGATGATGATACTATCAGAAAGAAAATAATGAAGGCTAAAACAGATAGTGGTCCTACTGCGCCGGATTCAGAAAAGCCCGACTATATTCAAAACCTGTTTACGTTGATGCAACTGGTAAGTAGTAAGGATGTTTACAGTCAATTTGAATCAAACTATAATAGCTGTTCTATCCGTTATGGTGATTTCAAAAAACAACTTGCAGAAGATATGGCGATTTTCATAAAACCCATTAGAGAAAAAGCAGCTGAAATTCAACACGACAATATATTTTTAAGTAAAGTAATAAAAGAAGGAGCAGAAAAAGCAAGAGAAAGCGCTTCGAAAACCTTACTTTTGGTTCGTGAAGTAATAAACATGAATTATTAATATTGCTTGCAGAAACTAACTAGGATTAAAACAAATAAAATAAATCATTAATCTCATCATGACTAAGGCGAGAAAACCAAAACACATTGCGGTTGCAGGTAATATAGGTGCAGGAAAAACCACTTTAACCGAGATGCTAAGTAAGCATTATCGCTGGATTCCTCAGTTCGAGGACGTAGATCATAATCCATATCTGATGGATTTTTATGAAGATATGCCAAGATGGAGTTTTAACCTGCAGATATTCTTTTTAAATAGTCGTCTTAATCAACTTTTAGAAATTAAAAACGGTACTGAAACAGTTATTCAGGATAGAACTATTTACGAAGATGCGCACATTTTCGCTCCCAATCTGCATGATATGGGATTGATGAGTCAGAGAGATTTCAGTAACTATTTTAAGTTCTTCGAAACACTGAAGCTGATGGTAGAACCACCAGACTTATTAATCTATCTTAAAGCATCAGTACCTACATTGGTATCTCAGATTCAGAAAAGAGGTAGAGAATACGAAGAAAATATCCGTCTGGATTATTTAAAGAAATTGAATGTACTATACAATAAGTTCATCGATTCTTATAAAGAAGGTCCAATGTTGATTATAGATTGCGACAACATTAAATTTTCCGAGAAAGAAGAAGATTTTGGTTTTATTATCGAAAAAATTGACAGTACTTTATTTGGTTTATTTTAATATAAACTGATTCATATTTATCTGAAAAGAGATTATTTCATAGCATTGAAATAGTCTCTTTTTATTTTAGGCAATTAGTGATAAATCACTTGCTACTGTAAGCTATCCAACAGCCTTATTTAAGACCTTACCTTAATCTCTCCAATCAGTATTGTATTTCTCCTAATACCTTCAACCAATAAGTGTTCACTAATAGGAAATCTTTAAATGAAAACAACCGTTCTTCATTTGAAGAAAAGAAATCTTCAATTGAATTAAATATATAGTTTATACAGGAAAATTTTTCTTCAAATACTTCCTTACCATAATCAATTAATAAAAGTATTTCTTCTATTCATTATTCTACTTATTGATTTCAATAAATAAAATCATGGAAAGAAGGTAGACAATAAGGAATAGCAAAAGATTAATCTTGAGTTCCTGTAATAAAAAATGGTTAATCTCCGAAGAAATTAACCATTCAATATCTAATAATAATTATACTAAAATCTTATGATTCAGAGTAGAAAGACGTTACTTCCAGTACCTTACCTCTTTCTGTTTTCAACATGCGGGAAGGATAACGATTAATAACAATAAAATCGTGTGTAGCCATAATTACTGCAGTACCATAATCCTTTGCAATCTGCATTAATAACTGCATTATCTCATCACTTGTTTCAGGATCAAGATTACCTGTAGGTTCATCTGCCAGGATAAGCTTAGGAGAGTTTAATAATGCACGGGCAATATCTACTCTTTGCTGTTCGCCACCACTCATTTCGAAAGGCATCTTAAAACCTTTACTTTTCAGGCCTACTTTATCCAGTACATCATTAATTTTCTCCTCCATTAAACGTTCATCTTTCCAGCCTGTAGCACGCAATACAAAACGAAGGTTTTCGTGTATGTTACGATCAGTAAGTAATTGAAAGTCCTGAAACACAACGCCAAGGCTTCTACGAAGAAATGGAACAGTTTTCCACGTCATTCCTTTTAAATCGTATCCTACAATATTGGCAGAACCTTCTTTCAAAGGAAGTTCGCCATATAAAGTTTTTAATAAGCTACTTTTCCCGGTACCTGTTTTACCTACCAGATAAACAAACTCTCCTTTGTCTACCGTGAAGTTTACATCCTGCAGAATAAGGCTTTGTCCCTGATATATATTGACATTACTTAATGATACAATAGTTTCCGACATAATAAATTTCTTTGCTTTTGTCTGTTATTTTAGAACAATACAATGGTACTAATAGATAACCTCTCCAAAACTACCTCTGATTACTAATTCCTTTTTATCAGAAGCCTCTACCCTACCTATTATCTGCGCTTGTACGTTGTTGTATTTTGCAATTTTAATAATTTTCTCCGCTATCTCGGGCGATGTGTATAACTCCATTCTATGTCCCATGTTAAACACCTGATACATTTCTCTGTTATCTGCCTTAGAATTTTGTTGTATAACCCTAAATACAACCGGTACATCAAACAAATTATCTTTTACAATTCTCATTGGGCCAGGCAAGTACTTCATACACTTGGTTTGTCCACCACCACTGCAATGAATGATACCATGAATATCTTCGAAATGACGTTTTAAAACCGTTTTAATGATAGGTGCATATGTACGGGTTGGACTTAACAGTAATTGTCCAAATTCCTGAGAAGGTATCTCATGACTTACCGCAATAGTTTCGGTTAATTTATTTTTACCTATATAAACTACATTACTATCTAAGGAAGGCTCGAAAGTTTCAGGATATTTTTCGGCATAATGTTTACTTAATACATCATGACGGGCACTGCTTAAACCATTACTACCCAAACCACTGTTATAATTATCTTCGTAAGCAGCAATACCGCTTGATGATAACCCTACAATAACATCTCCGGGGGCAATTTTATCGTTGGTTATTAATCTGTCCTTTCTCCATCTTGCAGTCATGTTACCATTTACGGCAACTGTTCTTACTACATCACCCACATCGGCAGTTTCTCCACCTAAATAATGAATATTTACGCCAAATTTGGCCAGCTTTTCTATAAACTCTCGGGAACCTTCAATCAAAGCTTCTATAACTTCGGCAGGTATCAGCTTTTTATTTCTGTCAATCGTAGAAGAAAACAATATATTATCATAAATACCTACACAAAGCAAATCATCCAGATTCATTACTATAGCATCCTGCGCTATCCCTTTCCACACACTTACATCACCGGTTTCTTTCCAGTATAAGTAGGCTAAAACACTCTTACTTCCCGATCCATCGGCATGACTAATATTGATATAATCATCATCGCCACCCAGGAAATCGGGGAATACCTGACAGAATGCATTTTTGAATAAACCTTTATCTAAATTGCGGATGGCATTGTGTACTTCTTCTTTCTGAGCGCTTACACCTCTTAATGAATATAGTGACATAAAATAAAATTATGTAGTGGAATATTATTTTGATTGCAAATGTACAGTACATTGCGCAGCTAAAAATGTAGAAGTGTATAAATTGTAGCAGTAAATTATGATGAAGATTTTTGACGATGTAAATAATATTCCACCATTTAAAAACGCTGTACTTACCATCGGAACTTTTGATGGTGTACACAAAGGGCATCAGAAGATAATTGCACAATTAATTGACGAGGCTAAAAAGATAGATGGCGAAACAGTAATTATTACTTTTTACCCTCATCCAAGACAGGTTATAAAACCAGATTCTAAAATTGAATTTCTAAACGATATTAAAGAAAAAGCCGCTTTACTGGAAGCAGCCGGAGTAGACAATCTTGTAGTTATTAATTTTAATGATTCGTTTGCGAGCTTAACTGCTGAAGAATACATTAATGAATTTCTGATTAAGACGTTTCATCCTAAAAAAATAGTCATTGGATACGATCACAGATTTGGTAAAGGCCGAACCGGAGATTATACATTGTTGGAACAGGCAGGTGCTAAAAATGGCTTTGAAGTAATTGAACTATCTGCACAGCTTTTAGATCAGATTACCATTAGTTCTACCAAAATAAGAAATGCTTTATACGAAGGCGATATCTCCCTGACAAACAATCTGTTAGGATATATATTTTCTTTTTCTGGTAAAGTAGTAGAAGGGAACAAGCTGGGTAGAACAATAGGCTTTCCAACAGCTAATATTGTACTGGATAACGAAGAAAAATTAATTCCGTTAAATGGAGTTTATGCTGTACAAGTAATTGTAAATCAATTGATTTATAATGGAATGATGAATATTGGTTTCCGACCTACTGTAGACGGTAAAAAGAGAACTATAGAAGTAAATATATTCGATTTTGACAAGGATATTTATGGTGAAACCATAGTAGTTAAATTGCTACATTACATTCGTGCAGAAGTAAAGTTTAATGGAGTAGATGCTTTGAAGGAACAATTGAATAATGATAGAATTTCCGTGAAAGAAGTATTGAAAAAGGTTTAAATAATAGCTTGTTATTTTCCTGTCATAAACTTAACTATAACGAGTAAACCACCTAAAATAGCAATAAGCTGAACGAAACCCGTTAGAAATAATGCCTTGTACATATCCAGTTTAGATTGATTAATATCGTCTTTCAAACGCATTTCCAGTCTAAGGATATCTTCACCAAAGAGGCTTTTATAGTCGGCAGCTTTACCAGTAATTTTCTCTGAAACCACCTCTTCAATTGCTTCCACAATCTTTCGGGCTTTTTCCTCAGGAATATTTAATTCCTTGTGCAAAGCATCGAGTAATCGAAAGTTTATTGTGTTCATTGTTTTTAGATATTACAAACGAAGTTAGCTGTTTAATTGAAGTAGGCATAAGTATTTTAAATTGATTAAACACAAATAAAAATATTTTTTCCAAAACAGACCGTTCATCACAATATTGTCATTTAAAACAACGTATTAATGGTCTATTCAACAAAACGATTATTTTTGTGTTTAGAATAAACAAATAACAAATATGTATCCAGCCGAGATAGTGTTGCCGATGAAGGCCGAGTTGACCGAAAATGGTTTTTTAGATTTAACCAGCGCCAGTGAAGTGGATTCAGCTATACAAAATGAAGGAACTGTATTAGTAGTATTAAATTCTGTTTGCGGATGTGCAGCAGGAGCTTGCAGACCAGGCGTTTTAATGGCCGTAAGTAATGCTAAAAATTTACCTACCCGTCTTGCAACCAGTTTTGCAGGATTCGATGTAGAAGCAGTAAATAAGGTAAGAGAACATTTATTGCCTTATCCTCCATCATCACCTGCCATTGCTTTATTTAAAGATGGTCAGTTGGTAAGTATGGTAGAGCGTCATCAGATAGAAGGCAGACCTGCACAGGTTATTGCTCAACATCTGATCAGCGAATTTGATAAATATTGTAATTAAAAGTGGGAAACCACGGATTAGTAAGCACGGCCCCGTTTTATACGGGGCTTTTTTAATGATTTTATGAGGAACAAAAATTTAATGTTTATAATACTGGGCATAGCAGTATTAGTTGATTTTTATGTATTTGCCGGACTTAAAACAATTATTCAACCTTTAACCGACAAACAGAAACTATTTATTCAGATTGCATACTGGGCTATTTCAATTCTGGCCATAGTAGGTGCATTAACCTTTGCCATCTCCCCTGCTTTGCAAGGTTCTAAAGCTTTTAAGACTTATGTATTCTCTTTAATACTTGGAATGTTTATTTCAAAGATTATCTGTACAGTCTTCTTATTAATAGATGATATAAGAAGACTATTTACTTACGGATATTTTAAAGTAGGCCATGCAATTAGTCCAGATACTATCAGTGGAGATCCTGCAATTACCCGTTCCGTATTTCTTAGTTGGTTAGGACTGGCAATAGGAGGAACTTTATTTGGCACTATGATGATTGGTTTTAAGAACAAATACAATTATCAGGTAAAGAAAGTTAAGCTGAAGTTCGATAGTCTACCTCTTGCATTTAAAGGATTAAAGATTGTACATATCAGTGATATACATAGTGGTAGTTTTCAGGATAAAAAGGCTGTAGAAAAAGGAGTTGCTACTATTTTAAAACAAAATGCTGATCTGATTTTATTTACAGGTGACCTGGTTAATGACCGTCATGATGAAATGCTTGAGTATATCGATCTATTTTCTACTTTAAAGGCACCTATGGGCGTTTATAGCACCCTTGGTAACCATGATTATGGTGATTATGTAAGCTGGGAATCGGAAGAAGCAAAAAGAGATAATCTGAATAAACTAAAAGCAATTCATGGACAGATGGGATGGAAACTAATGATGAACGAACATGTAGTTTTCAATAAAGATGGAGCAGAAATTGCATTATTAGGTATTGAAAACTGGGGCGCTAAAGGTCGTTTTCCTAAATATGGTAGCATGGCTAATGCACATAGAGGTACAGAAAAATATCCTTTTAAGATTTTAATGAGTCATGATCCAAGTCATTGGGATGCAGAGGTTAAAGTAAAATATCCTGATGTAGATTTAATGCTTGCAGGACATACCCATGGTATGCAGTTTGGTATAGAAAATCCTTATTTTAAATGGAGTCCTGTTCAATGGATGTATCATCAGTGGGCTGGATTGTATGAAGATCAAAAACAAAAGCTGTATATAAATAGAGGTTTTGGCTTTATTGGTTATCCTGGCAGAGTAGGAATTTTACCGGAAATAACCGTGATAGAATTAACCTAAGAATTTACGACATCGATTGTTTTTGTTAAAAAACTGTTGTAACAGCTTATTATAACTAGGCTATAATTTAATGTAAAGAAGACTCTAATAACTTTACCAACTTAACGACTGTAAATATCTACAAATAAAATTTATCAGAAAATGAAAAAGGTAATATTCTTTCTATTAATTATTGCAATTACTTCTGCTGTTATAATAAGTTGTACCAAAGATGATCCAACACCTATTACAAACGTTACTTATATCACTCAAAAGCCTTGGATATTAAAAAATGAATGGGCAAAAGCAGCTATCGATTCTCCTTGGAAAGTTATAGATACTGCTTTACCAATCTGTTTCAGAGATAATATTACCACATTCAATTCTAATAACAGATTTACGGTAGATGAAGGAAAACTTAAATGCGATACTACCATTTATGCTCCACAGATTTTAGAATCTGGCACTTGGTCTTTACAAAACAATCAAACTACATTAGTTACAGGTTCTTCATATGGATCAAGAACATTTACTATTGAATATTTAAATGATGTTAAGTTGCAAGTATCTTATCAGGATGCTACCGGATATTACAGAGAATTATTTGTACACTAATTAAAAGTGAACACTATATCAAAAAGGACATTTCGTTATCGAAATGTCCTTTTTTTATTTCCTAAACATTGATAAAATCTTCTCCCAAAAAGATAAAGTGATTATTTTTTAGGTAAATATTTTCTTTCTAAAGGAAATTATTTAATCTGAAAACCAATAAATACGTTCATCTTTTAATGTAAAAAAGGAAAAATGACCATTATTATGATTAAACATGATAACCATCATTTTTATTTCTAAAATCAGGGTTTACCTTGCACCTGATAGTAACAGATATTGTTACAATTATATTATTAATTTAAAACGATTGTTATGCCAGAGTTTGATTCTGCACATGTAAAAAACATTGTGCTATTAGGCCACTCAGGCAGCGGTAAAACGACCTTAGCTGAGGCCATGCTGTTTGAAGCCGGAGTTATTTCCAAAAGAGGTACTATTGAAGAAAAGAATACAGTTGCCGACTATACTGCATTTGAGCAGGAACGTGGCAACAGTTTTTTTTCCAAGCTATTGCATGCTCCTTGGAAAGGTTATAAAATAAATGTTATAGACAGTCCCGGTTTCGACGATTTTTCGGGAGAAGTAATTAGTGCTTTAAGAGTAGCCGATACAGGTGTTATACTTTTAAACTCATCTGTAGGAGTAGAAGTAGGTACCGATATTGTATGGGAGTATACCGAGCAGTTTAAAACCCCTACCCTGTTTGCTATTAATCAGCTGGATAATGCAAAAGCTGATTTTGATAAAACATTCCAGGAAGCAAAAGCCCATTTTGGCAACAATGTAGTATTAGTACAATATCCTTTAAATGCAGGTATTGGTTTTAATGCTATTATTGATGTTCTGGATATGGTAATGTTTGAATATCCAATGACTGGTGGAAAACCAGCTAAATGTCCTATTCCTGCTGCTGAAAAAGAAAGAGCCGAACTATTACACAAAGAACTTATTGAGGTAATAGCTGCAAATGATGAAGGACTAATGGAGAAATATTTTGATAAAGGTGAACTTACTATCGAAGAAATGAAGGAAGGTTTACATTTATCTATGTTACATCACGATATATTCCCTGTATTCTGTTTATCAGGATTACAAAATATGGGTGCTGGAAGAATTATGGGATTTGTAGATAATGTTTGTCCACCATCTACCGAAATGCCACCACAGAAAACTAAGGATGGTAAAACACTTCCTTGCGATCCTAATGGCCCGGTTTGTATATTTATTTATAAAACTATTTCCGAACCACATATTGGAGACCTTAGTTTCTTTAAAGTATTCTCGGGTACCGTTAAAAGTGGTATGGAACTGGTAAATGAATCGACTGGCGTAAACGAAAAACTGAATCAGTTATTTACGGTAGAAGGAAATAAGAGAACTGCTGTAAACGAACTGGTTGCTGGCGATATAGGCGCTACACTTAAATTGAAAAACACGCATACTAATAATACTTTACACGAAAAAGGAAAGGCTTTAGAACTTGTTCCAATCGTATTCCCTACTCCAAAATTAAGTATTGCAATAGTTAGTAATAAAAGAGGTGAAGAAGAAAAACTTTCCATTGCATTACACCAGTTAAAAGAAGAAGATCCTTCTTTAGTTGTAGAGGTTTCTACAGAATTAAAACAAACATTAATTCATTGTCAGGGCGATATGCATTTGACTGTTATTAAATGGAAACTGGAACATACTTATGGACTGGATGTTTCTCTGGTAAAACCTAAAATTGCATATAGAGAAACTATCTGTAAAAAAGCAGAAGCTACCTATAAACATAAAAAACAATCAGGAGGTTCCGGACAATTTGCCGAAGTAACCATGAGGATTGAACCTTGGTATGAAGGATTGAGAGAACCAGAAAATCTGCATGTAAGAAGTAGCGAAACCATTGATTTACCTTGGGGCGGTAAACTGGTGTACATGAATTGTATAGTAGGTGGTGTTATTGATATCCGTTTCCTTCCTTCTATCTTAAAAGGAATTATGGATAAAATGAACGAAGGTCCTATTACCGGCTCTCATGTTCGTGATATTAGAGTTTGTGTATTTGATGGTAAAATGCACCCTGTAGATAGTAATGATAATGCATTTAAAACTGCAGGAACTTATGCATTTAAAGAAGCTTTCCAGATTGCTGATCCTCAGTTATTGGAACCTATTTATTCATTAGAAGTTCTTTGTCCTAATGAACAGACTGGTAATATAATGGGCGATTTACAGGCAAGAAGGGCAAGAGTGGAAGGTATGGATACAGAAGGTCATTTTACAGTAGTAAAGGCAAAAGTTCCATTAGCAGAAATGCATAGTTATGCTTCTACACTGCGTTCTTTAACACAAGGAAGAGCAAGATTTAGAATGGCACTTGACCACTACGAACAAGTACCTTTTGAACTTCAAAAGAAACTGGAAGAGACTTATAAGAAAGAAGCTGTTGAGTTGGTAGAAGTTTAATACTGAAATTGCTGATTAAATAATAAAGCCGCAAGATTTGATTCTTGCGGCTTTTTCTTTTAAACTCATTTATTAGACTGTAATTAATCCTATTTATATGATCTATTTTATGATATTTAAAACAGTAA
>JBAXVH010000140.1:0-4304 GCA_037129215.1 Bacteroidota bacterium
CCCGTCTTTGCCCCGTGAAAGGGGGCTGTCCTAACCGATAGACGAACCGGCCATCTCCTAAAAGGAGTGCAAATATAGAAGTGTAGAAGATACTACCAAATTTTTTATCAGAATTAATTTTATATTTATAGATTTCCAATATAAAACAGCGCTGAAATAATTATGAAAAGAGTACAAAAAGACTATCCTTTTGCATAATCTTCAAGATACTGAAACCTTTGTGTCAGTTGACCTTTGCTAAGAATTGTTGCTTTCTTAATTACATTACTTTCAGGGTTAGCAAAGTTATCGAGAATATATTTTAAAATTTGTTCTCCAAAATACCCACTCGCATCTTTTGGAAGCTCATTTGGCAAATTTCCTACTGCCATTACATCAATACTGCTTTCCAGATAAGGTGCTGTTTTATTACCTGTTGAAATATCTACTCCATATACCGGATTGCTGATAGTACTATCTCCAAGGTTGCATGGCACACTTCCGCCAGCATCATCAGTTATATCGGCTATAGATTTAATTGCAAAGTCACTTCTTCTGGCAGTATCCCAGGTAAATAATCTTGGCACATTATTATCCCAGTAAATACCATTCATTAAAATATCTGTCTTAGCACAGAAAGGTTCAAAAAGACAATCATACTGTTCTGGATTGGCATGGAAATTTTCTCGCTGATAACCCTTAGTCTCCCTGTTTTGATACAATGTTTTTCCTTTAAGATGCACATATACAGGATATGAAAATGTATTGTTTAAATATTCATCTGATTCCACCTCCTGAATGTCGAGCATATTCATTACTTCTACTATGCCATGCGCCACTCTGCCACTACCAGTCACTGCTACCCTTAAATTGGGGAGTTTAAGGCCGAAATAAGACTTAATAAGTTGTCGGTAATCTCTTGCGTCTCCTACCCTTCCAAGCTTGTATAAACCAGTTCTATCACCATAACACATTATACCATTATGTGCACCTACTATTCCTGCAAAGAAGCCAAAACCAATAATGCGCTGGCCATCTTCGTGTTCAAAACATTCAAAGTCAATTAAAGTATTTTCATTATTAATCAACGTCTTAAAAAGCTGTTGATTATAAGGTTGTTTCTTTTTAGTGTGAGAAAAGAAAAGATAGGTTTTCTTGGGAATTAATTGAGCAGCAGGAACTTCTTTAATACCTATCAGTATATCGCAATTACTCACCTCTTCAACAACGCTTACCCCAAACTTTTTATATTCAGCATTTGTAAAACATCTGTTCTCTGATGATTGAACTATTACTTTAATATCCGTCTTATTTTCATTAATCCATTTGCATTGAGCAGGCGTTAATGCAACTCTGTTATCGGCAGGTATTTTACCTTCTCTTATTAATCCAATGGTCAGCATAAATCGTATTCGTTTTTATATCCTTTAATCAATCAGGATAGTGCTAAAAAAGATTCAGTTTTGAATCATGAAGTTAATTATCATGATTCAAAACTGAATACAAATAAAGCGATTAAAGCTTAACTAACAAGTGGTAGTATAAAAACTACCTTATTTTAGTTTAGTACCACCTGCAGTATAGGTAGCTGTATTTTCCATTTTCACAGCACCTAAACCTGGATCTTTCTTTACTTTATAAATTCTTTTTTCAACAATATGACCATCATGGCTATGGAACTTAGCTAAGGTAGGAGCCAATACTAAAGAAACGATAGACATTAATTTGATCAGGATATTCATAGATGGACCAGAAGTATCTTTGAAAGGATCACCTACAGTATCTCCTGTAACAGAAGCCTTGTGTGGATCAGATTTTTTAAAGTGCATTTCACCATTGATTTCCACTCCTTTTTCAAAGCTCTTTTTAGCATTATCCCATGCACCACCGGCATTGTTCTGGAACATACCTAACAGTACACCACTTACAGTAGCACCAGCAAGGAAACCACCTAAAGCTTCGGGGCCTAAAATGAAACCAATAATAATTGGAGAAATTAATGCAATAGCACCTGGAAGAACCATCTTTTTAATAGATGCTTCGGTAGATATAGCCACACATTTATCGTACTCAGGTTTTCCTGTACCTTCCATGATACCTGGAATTTCTCTGAACTGGCGACGAACTTCTTCCACCATACTCATAGCAGCATCCCCTACGGCACTGATAGCAAGAGAAGAGAATATAAACGGAATCATAGCTCCTACAAATAAGCTGGCTAATACCTTCGCTTTATAAATATCTATCCCTACAATATCGTAACCATTATGTTTAATAACCCCAACGTAAGCCGCAAATAAAGCGAGCGCAGTTAATGCCGCAGAAGCAATTGCAAAACCTTTACCGGTAGCCGCTGTAGTATTACCTACTGCATCCAGTACATCGGTTTTAATTCTTACATCAGCAGGTAACTCGCTCATTTCAGCAATACCACCAGCGTTATCAGCAATAGGACCAAATGCATCAATAGCTAATTGCATAGCAGTAGTAGCCATCATACCAGCAGCAGCAATAGCCACACCGTATAAACCTGCACATGCAAATGAGCCCCAGATACCACCAGCCAGAACAAGGATAGGTAATAAAGTAGACTCTTTACCAATGGCAATACCACCAATGATATTGGTAGCGTGACCAGTTGCAGATTTACGAATGATACTCATTACAGGTCTCTTATCCATTGCGGTATAATACTCTGTAATAATAGAGATTAAAGCACCTACAGCAAGACCAACTAAGATTGCACCCATTACCCCATTCTGAGTAATAGCAATAGCGCCTTCTTTTATATCATTAGTACCTTCTATATAATCTCTTGTAAGATAAGAAGAAGATGCAGGAAGAATATAATAAACCAATCCGGCACTTGCTATTGCGGTAAGTACAATAGAACCCCAGTTACCCATATCAAGTGCTTTCTGAACTGTACGGGTATTGATACCAGCAGTTTCGCTAACACGAACAAATAATGTACCGATGATAGAAAATAAAATACCGATACCAGCAATCAGCATTGGTAATAATATAGGTGCAAATCCACCATAATTATCTACTGATTTTACTTCTTGTCCAAGTACCATTGTAGCTAATACTGTTGCCACATAACTACCAAACAAATCGGCACCCATACCAGCCACATCACCCACATTATCACCTACGTTATCGGCAATAGTTGCTGGGTTACGAGGATCATCTTCCGGAATACCTGCTTCTACTTTACCTACTAAATCGGCACCTACATCGGCAGCTTTGGTATAAATACCACCACCCACACGGGCAAACAATGCAATAGACTCTGCACCTAAAGAAAATCCGGTAAGTACTTCAATAGTCTTTACCATTTCTTCGGAATTAGCTGGCATACCTGGAGCGAATATTTGTCTTAAAATAATAAACAAACTTCCTAAGCCCAATACTGCCAGACCAGCAACACCCATACCCATTACAGAACCACCTGCAAAGGATACTTTAAGTGCTTGTGCCAAACTTGTTTTTGCAGCCTGAGCGGTACGAACGTTTGCTTTGGTAGCAACATTCATTCCTATCCAGCCAGCAAAGGCACTACTTATGGCACCCACAATAAATGAAATAGAGATACTCCAGTGACTTCCAGAATTACCAATGGCCATAAAGCCTAATAAGCAAGCCACAATTACCACAAAATAGGACAATATTCTCCACTCTGCTTTTAAGAATGCCATTGCACCTTCGGCAATATAAGTGGCAATTTCTTTCATACGGTCGCTTCCCGCATCTTGTTTTTCTACCCATTTATACTTTAAAAAAGTATAAATCAGACCAATAATCCCCATCGCCGGGACGGCATAGAATAGTGTTTCTTTCATACGTCAATAATTATTACATTTAGTTTTTTGAGTCCCCAAATAAATAGAAAACATATTAACAAACAAGAAAATGTGGATTAAATTATCAAAGAGCAATCGATTTCAAATATATTTATTCGAATGAACAATCGATATCATATAAATATTTTAAAGAAATCAATATTTTGTTAAGAGATAATTAACTATATCCCTTTATTCAGTAAAAAGTGTAAAATATACACTAAGAAAAGCAATAATTAATGTTGATAAATTTTTATAAAGCAATTTAAGTTATCAGCATTGTTGATGCTGGAAATCGAAATAAGCCTCCTTTTGTTTAAGAAAGAATCACTTTAGTTGGCCTAATTAAATAATTATAGCCACTAAATTTTATTTTCCGTAAATAATTTATAGCTTTCTGCACAATTAGTTTTCGTGTCAAACTATTCTTTTATTTATTTTTTTATTAAGATGGAATTTAACTTTATGACATATGTCATT
>JBAXVH010000141.1:0-4301 GCA_037129215.1 Bacteroidota bacterium
ACCGATCGTTGTATATTAAAATGGTTAACATTTACTTCATCTGTAGTAACCCAGTTTAAGAGGGCGTTGCCTTTCATTCCCCCTTCGGGTGGTAGTGGGGCTGCTTTAAATCTCAATATCCTTACTGGCAATAATTCTGGGGCTAATTTTACTATCCACCAATTATCTGTATATGCGTTATTAATAAGGTAATGAATGGTCACATCTCCATCTCCTACCGGTGTATCAGATATACCTCCTACAATCAATCCTCCATCATAGGTTTCATTTAGGGTATATGCTTGATCAGAAGAACTACCACCAATACATTTTTGCCATAACAAATTCCCAATACTATCTACTTTTAGCACCCAGTAGTCATAAATACCATGAAACCCAGATACATCACTGTCATTTGATTGGGTTTGCCCACTTATTACAAACCCTTTATTTTTAGTTTGTATTATAGCTCCCAAAGTTTCACTATTACTGCCTCCATAGCCTTTTTGCCAAATTAAATTACCGATACTGTCTATTTTTATTATCCAAATATCACTCTTTCCATGATTATTGTTTACATCTCCATCATTTGATGATGTTTCACCACCAATTATAAATCCATCAATAATTTTAGTCATCTTATATCCAAAATCAGAGCTACTACCACCATAACATTTTTGCCAAACAATATTTCCAATACTATCCAATTCTATTACCCAAGCATCAGACCATCCATTTGCGCTTAGATGTACTCCCTTTACATCACCATCAAAAGAAGATGCATTGCCAGTTACTATATAGTTGCCCCCATTAATTGGTAAAACTTCATACAGTCGCTCTTCACTACTCCCACCCAAACATTTTTGCCATTGTAATTTCCCAATACTATCTAACTTAATTACCCATCCGTCAAAATCCAAACTAATACCCTTTTGATGAAAACCTGTCACATCTCCATCATTTGATCGAGTATATCCAGCTACAATATATCCACCATCAGGCGTACAATGTATTGCATTTACAGACTCTTCGTCACTTCCGCCATAGCATTTTTGCCATTTTAAGTTACCAATACTATCAATTTTAAATACCCAAATATCATCTCCTTGTGCTGCTTGGCCATGGTTACCACTCACATCTCCATTGTTGGAACCTGTTTCTCCAGCTACAATATATCCACCATCTGTTGTTTGCTCAATAGTATAGCCAAATTCTGCTCCACTGCCTCCATAGCATTTCTGCCATATTATATTGCAACGAGAATCTAATTTTGCTACCCAAACATCTATTAACCCATGATAATTAGGTATATTTTTCCCTCTTACACTATCTGCATATCCTACAGCTATATAGCCACTATCTTTAGTTGGAGTCATATAATGTACAAACCCCATATTTTTGCCCCCTATTGCATTCTGCCACTGTACAGCAGGTGCTGTTTGGGCTTGTACTGTACTAATTGTACTTATAAAAAATAAAGTAAAAAGAAATTTAGTCATACATTAAATATTTGGTGTACTCGTTATTCTTAACAAACAGAATAATAAAGTGTAGATAACAATTTTACCAGCCTTTTGTGGTCTGGTTTGGTTCTCATTTAGTTTAATTTCTTTAAGCACAAGTCTTAATTGGTAAGGTTAAGAAAAATAGCAGTAAAATCCTAAAGTAAAGTCTGTATTGTTTGCTACATAATATAATGCAAGCCAATAGCTCTGTAAATATTGTTGCGCTCGGTTCAAAAACGCTGCTTGGTTAGGCATAAAAAAACGGTTAAACAAGTTTAGAAAATCAGGTACTTTTAGGTCAATCGCAAACCGAATATAATGGTTTATTTGTACAAACCAAATTTTTGCAGATATATTCCTTTCCCGGCAGACGTCTCATTCCTCAGTTAGCCGTCGGCTGTATTGGCTGTTGTTTGGCGTACGTCTCCAGACTACGTCACTGCGATAGCAAATCTCCGATTAGCAGTCATGCAAAAAGCCTGTTCAAAATAAGAACAGGCTCATAGTAATTTCTCCCATAAACATCTTCTATCTCGCCGCCTACGGGGCTTAATAATTATTATCATTCCATTTTCTACCAATAGTTCGTACCTACGGCACTTAATACAACAGAAAATAAAATAGTCCCCCAAGTCCTAAAAGTCCCTTGTATTTCACTAACTCCCATTTAAGTTTCAGGCACAAAAAGAGCCCGCAGAAAAATCCGCTGGCTCCGTTTATAAAGTAGTATAAATAATAAGCTATTCTGCTACCGTTATTGTTATAACAGCACTTAACTGTCCTACCAGTTTATCGCCTATAAAGAAACATGCACGGTAGTCTCTTTTCTCTGGTTGTCCAGCTATCAATAGTTCTCGTTTATCAAAGTAAACTGGTTTATTTATTTTATCCAGGATGGTAAATTCTGTTTCCGTCCCTCTTCTGCATTCCAGCTTTATTCCATCATTTGTTGCTTTAATATATTTAATTTTCACCTGTCCTGCTACCACTTTTGCAGATAATACCGGCATCACATCTTCCTGTCCAGATTTTGCAGCTGGTTCGGCACCAATAATGCCCAAAGCTTTATTAATATCATCGGTACAGTGTACACTCAGTTTTATTTTCTTTACCAGTGCAGATACTCTGGTAAATATACCGGTAGTTACTGCCTTAGGAACAATGACATTAAGTTCAAAAACTGGAATAGTTACAGGAATAATACCCTGCTGTGGACTCTTCATAGATTGATGAAATGAGACACACTGATGCTCAAAGGTTTTACCTGCAGCAGCTAGTAGTAAACCGTAATTATAAACTTCTGTATCATCGTTCAGTACAGCTATTTCATCTATTGTAATACCTAACTTAGTTGCAAGTGCTACCGTAAGTTTATTCCTTAAATTGCTCAACCAGATTCCTTTTTGAGCATTCCCTTTGGGTAGATATGGCTTCTTTCTCATAGCATTTAAATTTTAATCATTTTCAATCAGTATAGTTGTTTCTTCTGCCATTAAGTATTGTGGCTACCTATATTGGTTGGAAATTATGCTGTAATGTACGCCTATTTAAATTAGAGACACGGATATTATTAGGAGAGATATGTTTCTCGATACTTGGTATACGAGAAATAAACTCAGAGATACGTATCTCAAGTTTGGGTATACGTGTTTTAAAATCAGGGATACGTATCTCAAGCTTTGGTATACGTATTTTAAACTCAGGGATACGTATCTCAAGCCTTGGTATACGTATTTTAAACTCAGGGATACGTATCTCAAGCCTTGGTATACGTGTTTTAAACCTTGGTATTCGGGTTTTAAACAATGCTATACAGACATTAATAGATGCTATACGAATATTACAATTTGATACACTTATTGCAGGATGAAAAATACTTGTTTAGAGAAACATTTACTGTTAAATGGAAGTAAATACAAATGATTGAAGCTGGCAATAATTCAAAAGAATGTTAGGTGTCTTTATTGGTAGAAAAGAAATAATATTTTGACTACAACAAGGATTAAAATAACTTCTACAATAGCAGAATCATATAAAAGGTTGCGCCTGCAGGACGTTAAATTCAAAAAGAAACTTGCATTACTACTAAAAAGTAATGCCTATGAAATGGGTAGATAAGTTTTGGAGGAACACAGTGTTGCTGGTATCATTAAATTATTGACGCTAAAATTCTGATTTCAATTGTTAGTTTCTACAGTATATTTGTCATCATGATCAAACAGAAATCATTAATTGTTAGTGAGCAGGAAAAACTGGCTTACCGTTTATCTTTATCTTACACAGAAAGATTTAGAGCCGCAATGCAAATGATTAGATTGGTACACAAACTTAAACAAGCTAAGATTACTAAACCAACTCATTAATGGATATTCTGGATGAAGATATTATTGCTTTATGGCGTGAACTTAATCTGAATAATGTTGACTATATTATGATTGGTGGCTTTGCGTCAATTCTGCATGGTGTAAATAGAATAACACAGGATATTGACATCTGGATTCGAGATACAATCGAAAATAGAAAACGTCTTCGTCAAACTATTAAGAAACTGGATTTAGGGGATTTTAAAGAATTGGAAACTATGCAGTTTGTTCCTGGTTGGACGAGTTTAAATATTACAAAAGGAATGGAGCTGGATATTTATACTGAATTAAAAGCCTTTCCACAGGATAAATTCGATTACTGTTACAAAAACGCTTTTATTGCTGAAATTGAACAAACTCCTGTGAGGTTCTTACATATAAACGACCTTTTATTTGAAAAGCAAATAGTGGCGAGACCTAAAGATTTGCTGGATGTAGAGGAGCTACATAAAAT
>JBAXVH010000142.1:0-4300 GCA_037129215.1 Bacteroidota bacterium
GATATTATGTATCTCTACATTATTCGTATTATGCGCATTCACCCAGTTCCAGTCTTTCTCCATATTACCGGCATTTACTACCAGCATATAAGATTTGTTTTGCTCCAGACAATATACAATTAAATCATCTACTATACCACCTTCTTTATTCGGAAAACAACTATACTGTGCCTGTCCATTTACCAGCTTTGCTGCATCATTCGAACAGATTCTTTGTATCAGTTCCAGCGCATGTTCACCCTTCAAAATAAACTCCCCCATGTGACTTACATCAAATATGCCGGCATTGTTTCTTACCGTAGCATGTTCGTCATTGATACCGGTATAACTGATAGGCATATTGTATCCTGCAAATTCTGCCATCTTAGCCCCAAGAGCAAGATGTTTGTGTGTAAACGGTGTATTTTTCATTGTATAAAATAACAGTTGTTAGCTAATAAAGCAGCAAATATAAAAGGATGAAAATGAGTTGACCAGAAAACATACTAACATAAAAAGAGCCGCCCCAAAAAGAGCGACTCTGATTATTTAAAAGTAAGCAAAAAAGAAAGCATTTGTATTCCCAATTACCTCACTGAATTGTATTCATCTTCAAATTTTCAAATTGTCTAATTTTCAAATTTGTATTCACTTTTGCCTCTTTGCCTTGTATTTGCATTCCTTTGTGCCTCTGTGCCTTGTTGCCTTTGTGCCTTGTATTCCCTCTGCCTCCTTGCCTTGTATTTGCCTTGTATTAAGCCAACTTCAATTCCTCCGTAATAGCCTTAATCTTAGCTTGTAAATAAGCAAACTTCTCATCAAATTGTTCCTTTTTCTGCAAGTCAGTTTTTACGCTGAAGTAGAATTTAATCTTAGGCTCAGTTCCACTCGGACGGGCAGATACTTTACTACCATCCTCCGTTATAAATTGCAATACATTACTCTTTGGCAAACCAGTTTCCCAGCTCTCACCGCTTTCAAGATCCTTACCTATTTGTCTTTCGTAATCCAATACTTCTACTACCGGACTACCATCAATAGTTGCAGGAGGATTTGCACGATAACCAGCCATCATATCAGCAATTTCTTTCTGACCATTCATACCCTTTTTAGTAATACTGATAAGGGTTTCGTAGTAGAATCCATATTGAATATACAGCTCAATCATCTTGTCGAATAATGAACGGCCATTCTCTTTTTCAACAGCAGCCATCTCACACATTAAAGCAACAGCGCTGATGGCATCTTTATCACGAACTTTATCACCAATCATTAATCCAAAGCTTTCTTCACCACCAATAATGTAGTTTTCATCCGCTTCTTTTTCTTTCAATAGAGAAGCAATCCATTTAAATCCAGTCAGTACATTGTAGCAGGAAATATCATTTTGTTTAGCCACCTCATTAATCATATTGGTAGTAACAATGGTAGAAATCACCATATCATTATCCTGAGCAAGTCCTTTCTTTTTTCTTGCTTCAATCATATAAGCAAACGCCAGTACAGCAGTCTGATTACCATTCATCAGTACCCACTCACCTTTATGATTTTTCACACCAACACCTACCCTATCACTATCAGGATCTGTTCCTAATAAAATATCAGCATCCAGTTCTTTCGCTTTCTTCAAGCCAATGCTCATTGCTTCACTTTCTTCTGGATTCGGATATACTACGGAAGGAAAATTACCATCTGGAGTAGATTGTTCTTCCACTACATGTACATTGGTAAATCCAAATGCAGCAAGCACTTTAGGCGCCAGCATAATACCCGTTCCATGTATCGGCGTATACACAATTTTCAAATCATGTTGCTTAGCAATCACTTCAGGATAAACACTTAATCCCTTCACCATTTCGGTATATTGCTCATCCATCTCTTTACCAATAATGGTAATATTTGCTTCCCCACCATTCCATTTCACGTCATCTACATTACTAATAGCATCTACTTCTACTATCACATTTTTATCGTGTGGTGGCACCAGTTGTGCACCATCATCCCAATAGGCTTTGTACCCATTATATTCTTTTGGATTATGCGATGCCGTACATACAACACCACCTTTACAACCCAGTGTACGTATAGCATAGCTAATTTCAGGCGTTGGTCTCAATGCATCAAACAAGTATACTTTAATACCGTTTGCAGCAAACACATTCGCAACAGTCTCTGCAAAAAAGCGACTGTTATTTCTACAGTCATGGCCTATTACCACTTTCACTTCCTCATTAGGAAACGACTTTTTCATATAATTAGCAAAGCCCTGAGTGGCCATACCCACTGTATACTTATTCATTCTGTTGGTACCCACACCCATTATTCCTCTTAGTCCACCAGTACCAAACTCCAGGCTTCTGTAAAAGCTTTCTTCTAATTCTCCCGGATTTTCTACTTGTAATTTCTGGATAGTTTCTTTTGTAGCAGCATCGTAATTACCTGCAAGCCATGTGTTAATGTTGGCTAAAGCATTTTCATTCATAATATTAGCAGTTTAAAAATTTGAACTTTTTTATTAAATTCTGACAACAATAATAATAACAAATTATGATTTCTTAAGGTTAATGGCAAAACATTTTCTATAATATTTGCCGTATGAAAAAATATTTGCTCTTAGCATTGATATCTACACTTACTTATAATAACGCTATCAGCAGCAGTTTATTTGATTCTTCTTTCAAAAATTCAGGATCAACTAAAACTTTTTCGCCCATAGAAACCGACACTGTCAAAATTACTAAAGGATGGCTACGCTCCTCTTACTGGAAAAATCCGGTAGTTACTTTGGACGATCATACCAGAAAATCGCGTTCTACCGGGGTTACCATTACCAATCTTACCCTGTATACCAGCGCCCTTGCAGGCTTGTATACTTTCTGGTATAGCGAATATCCACAGACTAATTTTCACTTTTATAACGACAATCAGGAGAACCTGCAGATGGATAAAATAAGTCATTCATTTGGGGCCTATATCGAAGGTAGATTAAGTATAGAAATGTGGAGATGGGCGGGCGTTAGCAATAGAAAAGCAGTATTAATTGGCGGCCTTAGCGGGCTTGCATACGAAGGGGTAATAGAAACCCTCGATGGCTTTAGTGCAGGCTGGGGCTGGAGCTGGGGCGATATTGGTGCCAACTTTGTAGGTACTTCGCTATTGCTTTCTCAGGAACTGGGCTGGCACGAGCAACGTATCTGCCTCAAATATTCTACCCACATTAATAATTATACCGAGTACTCCAAATCTTTACAAAACAGAGCCGACAATTTATTTGGTACTCCCTTCTTCAGAAGATTGCTCGAAGATTATAACGCACAGACTTACTGGCTTAGTTTTAATCTGAAATCTTTTGCCAAAAAGAGCAATCTCCCCAATTGGCTCAATCTGGATATTGGCTATGGTGTACAAGGAATCTTTGGTTCCATGAGAAATTATCCCGAAGCAGTAGGCATCGAGCGTTATCGCCAATGGTATTTTGCCCCCGATATAGATTTTACGAAAATTAAAACAAAGAATAAGCTAGTAAAATATGCCTTAATAGCCCTCAACTGCTTTAAGTTCCCTACCCCATCTCTGGAACTTTCGCAGGGGAAAGTAAAATGGAACTGGCTACATTTTTAATAGAATAATACAAGCAATTGGATTAATTGTACAATTTTAAGATTTGTATTTTTTACTTTTTTACTTTTTACTTTTTACTTTTTATGGGCGTTCCGCAAGCGGCCGTTCCAGCTTTTCCTATCTTTCCTACCACTAATATCTGCATCAATTTCAAATCATGTTCAGGGGTGGTAGGAAAGGATATTCCCTGCTGGCACTAACGCAATACAAAATACATCGCTCCACCCGTCAGTACGCCCCAATTATCAATTTTCAATTGATCATTATCAATTATCCAGGAGCGTCAGACGGGTAGCCTCCAGCTCTGAAAGAGCGTCATACACTAGCATAGGGTGAAGCCCTATGAAATTGAATGGCAATGCCCTATGAAATGAAAAAAATAAATGAAATAATAATCCAAGGCCTGAAAGGCTGTAATACTTTACTCGCTTGTATTAGCAGCCCACGAATTTCAATCCTGGATATAAAAAGCATTCAATAACCCTCCATATCGGTTTCAACTGTTTAAATCATAAAAAAAGCACAGCCTCTTTACAAAGACAGTGCTTTTTGTTATTTTAAATAGTAGGAGAAGAACACCTAAAAAGACACAATTAATATATTTTCAAATTCTCAGCGTCAATCTCTACTACCTCACCTTTTTGTTTCAAAATAGCTACCCCATTTTCTTTCGCGTAAGACTCTAATTCAGGATAAAAAG
>JBAXVH010000143.1:0-4222 GCA_037129215.1 Bacteroidota bacterium
ATTCTACTTTTGTGCAGTTTTCTGCGGCTCAACGGTTGATAAAATGGAAATGGGTTAGCGGTATTAATCATTTGTTTATCATCTGTATAAGTGTAGAAATCCTTTTACTGTTTTTACGTTATCGGTTGTTTGATACGTTATTACATAATAGTAAACTCCCATTGGTACAGGCTTGCCATTGTAGGTGCCATCCCATTCGCTATCATATCTATAGGAATGATATACAGGTTGTCCGTTTCGGTCAAATACATCAACAGTACAGAAAGGATATTTATTCAGATATTCTATACGCCATGTATCATGCTTGCCATCACCATTAGGAGAGAATACGTTTGGAATAACTGGCATCAATAGTACCTGTACAAATAAGGTATCTGTTGCAGTACATAAATGATTGTTGGTAACAGTGATAGTATATAGTGTATTTGAATCGGGTGTACATAATGGACTGCTGATAAAGGCATTGTTCAGTCCGCTGGCAGGCTGCCAGACATAGCTTAGTTGATTACCTTTATAGGTTGGTGAAAGTAATACCGAAGCTCCTTCTAATACTTTTACAGAACCTATGGTATGCACAGTGGGTACTGGATATACAAGCACCTTTTGTTCTGCAGAATCTTTACAACTATTATTGGTAAACCCTGTGAAGCGTATGGTGTAATTACCACTGTCTTTATAGGTCTTTATTACCGTCCAGTTAGTGTCGCTTGTTTTATCGCCAAAACTCCAAAGAACATTGCTTATACTATCTGCAGTTAATCCGCTCGCTATACCTTTAAAAGTCAAAGAGTCGCCAAGACAAATAGTAGTCTTAGGTTGAATACTTAAGGTTATTTCAGGAGAGGCATTTACTTTAATAGTAGTGTCTTTATTACTTACACAGGTAATGCCGGAATAAGCTTCAAAATGTATGCTGTATTGCTGAGAGAATGGCTGATGAAAATTATAGTATTCGTAGCGATAAACTTTACCTGAAACGGGGGAGGAGTCAATCATTACTTTAGTAGGTTGATTTACATAGTCCCAGTATATTTTAAGCAGGGTAATTTTACCAAAGTCAACCGTAGAAGTGTTTTTGATTTTTACGGAATCATTACTACACAATTTACCAGTATTCAGTATCTCAAAATCAGCTACAGGAATAGAACCATTTACTATAAAAGTATGTGCTGCACTATCCACACAGCCATTGTTGGAAACCGCTTTTAATTGAACTGTATAGTTCCCAACGGCACTATATTTATGGTTCCCCGTAAAAGCATTCGAAGTATTTCCTGCACCCGAACCAGGGTCGCCAAATTGCCATGTATAATTCATAAATCCAATACTGCCATCATTGATAGAAGTATTATTTACAAACTGTGCCATAGCGTCATTCAAACAGATATCCGGAGTAGTAAATGAAGCTACAGGTAACTCATGAATAGCAACTGTTTTAAAAGTAGATGCAGTACATCCTGATGAACTTACAACGGTTAATTTAACGGTGTCAATTGTAATACTATCATAAACAGCAGATACAGTACTGCTTTGTAATAAACTATCTATTTTACCATTACCATAATCCCAGTACCAATGCGATAAAGTACCTGCAGCAATAGTGGACTGATCGGTAAATTGAACAGACTTGTTTTTGCAGGCAGGAATAACCTGTGTAAATAAAGCCTGAGGTCTGGTAGTAATTAAAACAGTTTTAGTAGTATCAGAATAGCACCCCAGATTATTGATATTTCTTAAAGTTACCGGATAGCTTCCTGCTGCATTATAAGTAGTGTTGGGATTATTAATAACAGATGTTGTATTGCCATTATAGTTCCAAATGTATTGAACTATCGATGTTCCATTATTACTGGAGGTATTGGTGAAATTAACTACATCGTTAATACATCCTGAAGATTGAATATTGAAAGAAGAAGTAGGCGTTCCGGTAATGTTTATTGTATAATTAATATCCTGTAATCCGGAGCAGCCATCACTGGTAGGGTTGTTTACGGAAATCTTTATTGGAATACTGGCAGTGCTGTTTACAGTATATAAACCAGGTAGTTTATAATAATACTGTGTAACGTTATTGGTTACAAAAGAACTATCGGCAATAGGCTTGTTCGAAGTGATAGTTGCATTAGGAGTAATAGCAGGATTGTTGTTGAAATCCCATACAATACTCAAAGGTTGATAAGGCAAAACAATTCCAATATTAAATGGATTGTTGTTGCAGGCAGTATTGTTGTTAAACGGAGAAGCGTAAGGGTTTTTAATGGTAAGATACTGACTGAAATCTTTAATGTTAGTACCTGCATTATACCCATAAGATTCCACATCGCCAAAGCCATAAGCTATAGCCGTAAAGTTAGAATCGGCAGTAAGTGTTTGCACTGGATTAGTAGCAGAAATCTGACTTACATCTTCCTGCAAATAAGAATAAGCAGTCCCCGGTATAGCTACGAATCTGCTGGAAGGAGCAGAGCCGTTAATTAAAAAACTGTTAGCGCCATTGGTATTAATAATTACATTCAGGTAACAGTTGGTCACCCCACTCTGTCCCTTAGGAACCCAGTTCTGATGCGCTGAAAATACCGTGATATTATTAACTGTTTGCTCTACAGGATTTAAGGCAATCATTTCAGGGTCACCTATCACTCCACCATCACATTTCTGTGTTTTAAAATATTGCAATGCAGAGATTGGTTTATTAGCTTGAATATAAATAGGGTTGCCCGTTTCATACTCATAAAAAGCATTGTTGATTAGGGCAGATTTAGGGAAAATACTATCTATACCATTCTCTTTAAATTGTACAATAGTAGAAGTGTCTTTTACAAACATTCTAAAAATATCTTTATTCCTTCCGTACGCTGGGGAGGTAAGGAAATTCTTCCCCCATGCACCGGTAGGAAACAATTGCTGATAGAGGTTATCGCCACTATTCGATCCATTACAACCAAAGGCCGACCAGGTAGTACTGGAGAAAACAGCAATAGGCTTACAACCACCAGTTCCCGAAGAAATAGATTCTACAAGTGTACCCGATATATCCTGATCCTGTCTGGATTCTACCTGGTATACATCACCAGGATTTACAAGGGTAATAGTATAAGGAACAGCAGCTTTTCTTGAACCTGTTCTGCTATCAACCGTAGGGGTAATTTGTACAATGGTATTGGAATCTTTAGCTACTATAGAAACGGTGCCATAACCATAATCGCCACCACTGCTGCTGCCAATGTTATTATAACTTGGTACTATGTATTGTCGTCCCCAAACATTCGATGGTAATATTAAAGAAGCACCGGAACGATGCGAGTAAATGATATGAGCATAAACCACTACTGGATTATCCGCTACTACATGTATTGCAGCATTAGGTGCAATGCCATCCAGCTGGGTAAGATAAACAGAACTGTTAGGAGCATCGCCACCAGCATTTGGCCCAAGGAACTTTGGCGTAACTGCATTAGGAGAAACTTTATAGGAAATGGTTTTACTTCCTACATATATATTCACGTTTGCCGACACATCCGAGGTAATATAAATACCCATTGCCGAACCAGTAGTATTAATGTGCGCAGGGTAGGTAATCCAGAAATCTTTCCCTTTATTAGAGTACCCCTGTGCATGAATAGTAGTGTGGAAATAACAGGTTAAGAATAGTAAAGCAATAAGGCTTTTACTGATTAATAAAGCGCTTATAGTATATGGAGCTGACTTGTTGGAACGATACATCATAAAAAGTGTAACTGCAAATAAACTGAATAGTTTAGACACTTGGTATTATGGAAGTTTAATTTAGCAGGAATATAGCAGTACTTAATCTGTTTTTAATGATGTTGAGCTACAAATTATATCCTTATACAATATTTTAAGGTAAATAATGGAACAAGAAATTAATGCTGACCACAGTTGCAGTTGGTTAAGGACTCAACGCTATTATATACTTGCATCTTATTTGTTGACTTCAAAAAAGAAGCTGTTTTTTTAATTACTTCGAGCTTTTTATTCTTAAGATCAATAGTACCAAAAGATAATTCTTTAGCGCCTGCCTCTGCTACAAAAGATACATAATATTTACCTTTCTGATAATAGAATTCATTGTATTGTTCATCATCATTCCTTTCATCGTTCAGTACAATCTTCTTGTTTTTTATATCATAAATTGTAATGCCCGGTACATCAGAATCATGCATTGTAAAAAGGTAATTATTATCTGCGGATACACTAAAAG
>JBAXVH010000144.1:0-4151 GCA_037129215.1 Bacteroidota bacterium
TAATAGTAATACCTCTTTCTTTTTCTTGCTCCATCCAGTCGGTAGTAGCAGCACCATCGTGTACTTCACCTATTTTATGAATCATACCGGTATAACGTAAAATACGTTCGGTAGTAGTGGTTTTACCAGCATCAATGTGAGCGGCAATCCCGAAATTGCGTTGTAATTTTAAATCCGCCATAATAGCTTTTGTTATTTTTTCGAGCTGCAAAAGTAGGGGTTTGATTAATTGAAAGTACCGTTAACGGAAATTTGACATTTAAATATGGTGTTTTGAATGTTAAATAATGGAGTTTTGGATGGGGTAATTGTATAATGGTTACATTGTTGAATGGTTTTATTGTTAGATTGTTTAATGTGTAAATGGTCTAATGGTCATATTGTTAAACTGATCTATATGAATAGTTATTTTAGAATAACTACAATTTAGAATCTGTTTAAATTAATTATTTGATATTTCTTTTAATGGTTTAATTGCTATAAGGAAATAGTAAAAAATGATCAAAAATATCACGTAATGGGAGATTATCAACGATTTAGCAATTCAACCATGTAACAATAGAACCATAGATCAATTCAACAATTTAGCAATTAATATACCATTAATATTGTATTTATTAAGTTTCATTTAAATATTTGTTACTTCGCCACTTTAATAAAAGGTTGAATATGAGAATAGGGATTGTTTGCTATCCAACATTTGGTGGTAGTGGTGTTCTAGCTACCGAACTGGGAAAAGCGCTTGCTGATAAAGACCATCAGGTACATTTTATAACTTATCAGCAACCAGTAAGACTGAATGCATTTAATGCCAATATATTTTACCATGAAGTAAGGGTACCTACCTATCCTCTTTTTGATTACCCACCTTATGAAGTTGCGCTTGCGAGTACAATGGTGGATGTAATAATCAATCATGATCTGGATCTTTTGCATGTACACTACGCTATTCCACATGCCTCTGCTGCTTATATGGCCAAGCAGATCATCAAATCGAAGATTAACAGGAACATTCCAATTATCACTACCCTTCATGGTACCGACATTACGCTGGTAGGAAGAGATAAAACATACGAGCCTGTAGTTACATTTTCGATTAATGAGAGTGATACCATCACGGCTGTTTCGCAAAATCTGAAGGATGAAACCTATAAGAACTTTGCCATTACAAAAGATATAGATGTAATACACAACTTTGTAGACGTAAAACGATTTGACAAGAAACCTTTTGATGCTTTCAAGAAAGTACTTGCCCCTAACGGAGAGAAAATACTACTGCATGCATCTAACTTCAGAAAGGTAAAAAGAGTGGATGATGTAGTAAAAATATTTGCATTGGTTAACAAAGAAATACCTTCTAAGTTACTGATGGTAGGTGATGGTCCGGAAAGACATAGTATAGAAGAGCTTTGCAGACATTTGAATATTCAGGAAAATATAAGATTTGTAGGGAAGCAAGAGCAGATGGAAGAGATTATGGCCGTAAGCGATATATTTTTACTGCCAAGTGAATATGAAAGCTTTGGACTTTCTGCACTGGAGGCAATGGCTTCGCGTTCGTTAGTAATTAGTAGTAATGCAGGTGGTTTGCCCGAGATTATAGAACATGGTATAAATGGCTTTATGGCTAATGTAGGTGATGTAGAAAGTATGGCGGCTTATGCAATAGAAATTCTACAGAATGACAGCAAGCTGGAAGAGATGAAAGATGCCGCTTTTGCACAGGCAGAAAGGTTCGACATCAGCAATATCATTCCACAATACGAGAATATCTATAGAAGATATTGTAGACTGGACCCTTGTGTGTAGCTCCTTATCGATTAAGGTTTATAATGTTCAAGGCATTAAACGTGAATACAAATACATTGAACCACAGAGACACTGCGGCACGGAGTAACACTGGGTATTTTAAAATACAAATACAGAGAACAGTGAGATTCGCACGCGAATATGCGGTAAAGTGATTATTCTTTAACCAGTTTGTTATTTACTGGAAATACTATTGTAGGTTTATGTGTATCTGCCTCTTCATTGGTAAGATAGCAATAGGCTATAATGATGATGATATCACCTACCTGAACTTTACGGGCTGCGGCACCATTTAAACAAATAGTACCAGAACCTCTTTCACCAGAAATAGTATAGGTTTCAAATCTTTCGCCGTTGTTTACATCTACAATGGATACTTTTTCGTTTACCCTAATACCTGCAGCATCTAATAAATCCTGATCAATAGTAATTGAACCTATATAATTTAATTCAGCCTGCGTAACAGTTACACGGTGAATTTTAGCTTTTAACATTTCTATCAACATACCAAATTCTGTTTAGTTTTAATGTAAACAGGCAGCAAACATATAAAGTTTTTGGAAGTTTCTACAATTCGTTTATTTAACAAGGTAATATTTTCTTATAACGAAATAACTTTCCCTTCTTTACTGGACTGAAATGCCGACTCAATAATTTTCATCACATTGATACCGTCATCTGCAGAAACTACAGGTGGTTTATTATTTGCAATAGACTGATAAACTCCATCATAAAAGTGGTAATAGTTACCTTTTAAAGTTGGAACAGTATTTCTAATAGTTGTCCCATTATCATCTAAGTTTAATATCCCTTTCTCTGTTTCAGGTTCGGTACCCCAATCGGTAAGGTTTGGTTTTTCGTTCAGTAATAACTTAGGTTCCTGCACATCTGCCCTGTTCTTTACAAATGAACCTTTTTTACCATGAACAATATAGGAAGGCAAAGCTTCTTTTACAATATATCCTGCCTTTAATCTTACCCGCATAGTAGGATAATAAAGTAATATCTCGAAACAATCGTCCACTACAGAAGTAGGACGGGTATTTCGAATATCGGCAAACAAAGCAGAAGGCATTCCAAAGAGATATAAAGCCTGATCGATTATATGAGGGCCAAGATCTTTTACAATACCAGCACCAGGACCAGGATCTTCTTTATGACCCTTTGGACTGAGGTTAAGATTAAACCGATCGAAACGAAACTCGGATTCATTAATTTCTCCCAATACCCCTGTATCAACTATAGATTTCACGGTTGAGAAATCACTATCCCAACGTCTGTTCTGAAATACATTGATGATAAGTCCTCTTTCTATTGCAATTGCTTTTAGTTCCTCAGCTTCAGCAACAGTAGTAGTAAAAGCTTTTTCTACAACAATGTGTTTGCCTGCCAAAAGGGCTTGTTTAGCATATTCATAATGCGTATAAGTTGGGGTATTTACAACCACTAACTGTACTGTATTATCTGCCAATAAATCTTCGTAAGAAGGATAAGATTTAGCAGTTGGATAATGTTCATTTATGAGGTGTTTACTTCTCTCCCATGCACCAATAAGATTCATTTGTGGGTGAAGCGTAATAAAAGGAGCATGAAACACTCTGCCCGACATACCAAAGGAGCAGAGAGCAGCGTTAATTATAGTCATATTTTCTGGTTATTTTTTCGTCACTAAGTTATGTTTCATTTTTTGAATTTGGTCTTTAGAGCCCAATACTATCACCTTCATTCCCTCGCTAATTAAAGTATCCTCAGGAGGATTGATGATGAATTTACCCTCTTTATCTTTCACACCAATACAGGTCATACCGGTTTTTTCCCATTCCATAACCTGTTTTAGTGTAGCATTCTGAATAGACATATGGAGGTTTTTGTAAGCCACACTTTCAATATTAATACTCTCCCCTTCTTCTCCAGATAAATAATCTATAAACTCAATTACATCGGGTTTTGAGAATAATGTAGCCATGTGTGTACCGGCAATTCTGTCGGGCATAATAACATTATCAGCACCTGCTTTCTTTAGTTTCTGAATAGAGCTTGCCTGTGCCGATCTGCTGATAATCTGTATGTCGGGATTGAGGGTTCTTGCAGAAAGTACTACAAAAACATTATCTGCATCGGTAGGTAAAGCACAGATTAAACCTCTTGCACGTTTTACTCCTGCCTGCACTAAAAGAGCATCATCAGTTGCATCACCTTTTATATAAATCAGTTCAGGAAAATGTTTAAGATAATCATCGATATATTTCTCCCTGAAATCTATTGCAACAAAAGGAAGTTTATGACTTTTTAAAGTCTTAGCAGCCTGTTGTCCATTGCGACCAAAACCACAAACTATAATA
>JBAXVH010000145.1:0-4149 GCA_037129215.1 Bacteroidota bacterium
CCAATAGTTTTACAAATACAGTTTCTGTTTTAAAAAATATAGGTTCAGTTGGAAGTATTACCAGCAGTTCATTTGCTGTTGCGGTAGATTATAAAACCGGTCTGGGGCCAACCTATGTGGCTATTGCTGATATAGACGGCGATGCTAAACCAGATCTTGTTATAGCAAATTATAATGCAAAAACAATTTCTGTATTAAGAAATAAAGCTTCCATAAATGTGATTGATACCAACTCTCTTGCTGCAAAAGTTGACTTTGCTACAGGTACAGGTCCTTATGCACTTGCAGTAGGGGATTTGAATGGGGATGGCAAATCTGAAATTGCTGTAGCCAACCAGGGAAGTAACACTATTTCTGTATTTGCCAACAATGCAGTTTCAGGCTCTATTACAACTACTTCTCTAGCTGCTAAAGTAGATGTAGCATCAGGCGGAGAATCGCCTTATTATATTTCTATAGGGAATATTGATGGTGATAATAAACCGGATATTATTACCGCTAATTTGGTACAGAACAATTTGTCGGTTATTAAAAATGTATACTCATCCGGCACTATCAATACGGGTTCTTTTGCTCCTGCAGTTAGCTTTGCAACAGGTAATTCTCCTTTTTCAGTTTCCATTGCAGATTTTGACGGAGATGGTAAGCCCGATTTAGCAGTTCCTGATTATGGTAATAATAATATTGCGGTTTATAAAAACAATTTATTGAATATTGTACCTGTTAACTTTTTAAGCTTTACCGGACAATATCAAAATCCTGATAAAACCTTATTAAAGTGGCAGACTGGTACAGAAATAAATACTGCTTACTTTAATATTCAGCGAAGTTTGAATGGTACTGTATTTACTACAGTTAGTAATGAAACAGCAAAAGGTTCCAGCTTTGGTTATTCATTTACCGATGTATTGCCTGTTACTTATACTGCTGGTATGGTATATTATCGTTTGCAGGAAGTAGATAAAGATGGAGCAATTACTTACAGCTCAATTGTGTCCGTTAACATACATAATAATGTTACATATAGTTTGTTCCCAAATCCAGCTAAGGGATTTATTAATATTCAAACTTATGGAGTTAGAACAGGTAATGGCATAGTTGTTATAAATGATATTACAGGCCATACGGTGCTTAGCAGTAAACTGGAAAATTTGTCTGTTCAACAATTATCCTTAAACACTTTGTCAAAGGGAATTTATATCCTAAATATTATTACATCTCAGGGTAAACACACACAAGAGATAGTGTTAGAATAGCTTTGAGCAGGTTATTTTGGATTTGATATTATAGCTTTTGAAGCCTGTTTCTAAAATATGCAGGGTTTTGAGGCAATTTTGACTATTTTTATGAAAATACAACTGAAATAAGTTTACTCTTAAATTGTTAAATGCGCTTAAATCGCCTCTAAAGTGGGGTTTTGAACATAAAATGTGGAAAGATTAACGTCAATTTCTCCACAAACAAGACATTCGTCAGCTTTTTGAGCCTATAAACGGCTATCTTCGCAGGGTTATAAAATAAATTTTTATTAGTTATACATGGAAGATAATCAGTTGCCTCAACAAACTAACGATTTCGACAAAATAATCCGTATTAATATTGAAGAGCAGATGAAGACATCCTACATTGATTACTCAATGTCGGTTATTGTTGGAAGAGCTCTACCGGATATCAGAGATGGTCTGAAGCCCGTACATAGAAGAATAATGTTCGCTATGAACGAATTGGGCATGAACCACAATAAAGCACATAAAAAGTCTGCAAGAGTAGTAGGGGAAGTATTGGGTAAGTATCACCCTCATGGTGATTCATCCGTTTACGATGCTATGGTGCGTATGGCCCAGGAATGGAGCATGCGTTACAAAACCATCGACGGACAAGGTAACTTTGGTAACCAGGATGGTGATAGTCCGGCAGCAATGCGTTATACCGAAGCCCGTCTGGAGAAGTTTGCAGAGTACATGCTCGATGATCTGGATAAAGATACCGTTGATTTTCAATTGAACTTTGATGATTCTTTGAAAGAACCAACCGTTCTTCCTACCCGTATTCCTATGTTACTGGTAAATGGATCTTCGGGTATTGCCGTAGGTATGGCTACCAATATGTTGCCACACAACCTTAGAGAAGTAATTGACGGTTGTATAGCCTACATAGATAATAAAGATATTTCTATCGAAGATTTAATGACCTTCGTTAAGGCTCCTGATTTCCCTACAGGTGGTACCATCTTTGGAATGGAAGGGGTTAAACAAGGTTTAATGACAGGCCGTGGTAGAGTGGTGTTGAGAGGTAAATGCCAGATAGATGTGAAGCCAAGTGGAAGAGAGCAAATTGTTATTACCGAAGTGCCTTATCAGGTAAACAGAGATACCCTTACCGATAAAATTGGTCAGCTGGTAAACGACAAGACTATCGAAGGTATTGCGCACGTAAATAATGAAAGTAATAAGCGTGAAGGTACCCGTATAGTAATAGATTTAAAGAGAGATGGCGTTGCCAACGTTATTATTAATCAACTGTTCAAATTCACAGAACTGCAATCCAGTTATGGTATTAATAATGTTGCCCTTACCAAAGGACGTCCTAAGATACTTAATCTGAAAGACCTGATAGTAGAGTTTATTGAATTTAGAATGGAGGTTGTTATCCGTCGTGCTAAATTCGAACTACGCAAAGCACAGGAAAGAGCACATATCCTGAATGGTTATTTAATTGCTTTAGATCATCTGGATGAAGTTATCCGTTTAATCAGAGCTTCCGATAATGCTGATATCGCTAAAGAAAACCTGATTAATGCAGGTTGGGGTATTGACGAAATACAAGCGAAAGCAATTCTGGAAATGAGATTGCAACGCTTAACAGGTCTGGAAAGAGATAAGATTAAAGAAGAGTACGAAAGCTTAATGGTTATTATTAATGGTTTGCAGGAATTGCTTGCAAGCGAAGATTTAAGATACGAACTGATTAAGACAGAACTTCGTGAAATTAGTGAGAAGTTTGGTGATGATAGAAAAACAGAAATTCAATACCTCGCAGATGAAGCTAATATGCTCGATTTTATCAAAGAAGAAGATGTGGTAATAACCATTTCTAATCTTGGATACATGAAGAGAACTACAGCTGCAGATTACCGCACACAGAAAAGAGGTGGTAGAGGTGCAATAGGTAGTAAAACCCGCGATGAAGACTTTGTAGAACATTTATTTGTTGCTTCTACGCACGATACTATGTTGTTCTTTACAGAGAAAGGACGTTGTTTCTGGCTAAATGTTTATCAGATGCCAGAAGGCGAAAAAGCAGGTAAGGGTAGAGCATTGCAGAATCTGATGCAGATACCACAGGATGATAAGGTGAAAGCCATCATCAATGTTAAGAATCTGAACGATAAAGACTATGTTACCAGTCATTATATAGTGCTTTGTACTAAACAAGGTATTATTAAGAAAACTTCTCTCGAAGATTTCAGTCGTCCAAGACTTACCGGTGTTAATGCCATTACAATTGTAGAAGGCGATGAACTATTGGAAGCAAAAATGACTGATGGTAACAGCGAAATTATGATGGCGGTGAAGAGTGGTAGAGCTATCCGTTTCCCTGAAGAAAAAGTACGTGCAACAGGTAGAGGTGCAATAGGCGTTAAAGGTATTGAAGTAGATGATAATACAGATGAAGTGGTAGGTATGATCTGTATTAATCGTGATGATAAATCCAAGACTGTAATGGTGGTGAGTGAGAATGGTTTTGGTAAGAGAACCGCTTTGGATGACGAAGATGGTGAAGCAGTTTACAGAGTTACCAACCGTGGAGGTAAAGGGGTTAAAACAATCAACGTTACCGAAAAAACAGGTAGACTCGTAGGCATCTTGGATGTAAGTGAGAACGAAGATCTGATTATCACTTGTAAATCAGGTAAAACACTTAGAACACCTATTTCAAGCATCAAACGTTCCAGTAGAAATACACAAGGCGTTACTTTGATAAAAGTAGATGCTAAAGATGCTATTGCTTCTATCTCTAAAGTAAATGAACAAGAGGAAGAAGTGGCTTTAGATGAAAACGGATTGCCGGTTGTTGCAGTTGCTGAAGGTGGAAATGCCGTAGTAGAAAGCGCTATTACAGATATAACTCCTGAGGTAGATAATGATG
>JBAXVH010000146.1:0-4117 GCA_037129215.1 Bacteroidota bacterium
CCTTTCGATTTGTTATAGATTTTTGTATATTAAAGTATTAGAAATTATAATTTTATAATAAAAACACCAAAGTTCTCCGAAGATTGGCAAAAAACCACCTCTCGAACAACAAAAACCACCTATCGAATATCATTTCCCACTAATAGAAAAACAAAAACTACTAATAGTTTAGCAAAAGCCACCTATGGAATAACAAAAACTTCCTATGGAATATCTTTTCCCACTAATAGAAAAACATAAACTATTACTAGGAAAACATAAACCACCTATGGAATAACATAAACTACTAATGGAAATATCTATAGTACTAATAGTTTTTTCAAATTTCAGAGTGCTTTTAAGATTCAACATCTTGAATCTTTATTATTCATAAGGTTCATTTTCCATGTAAATACCTGCTAAATCAAAGTAAACTAGTTGAAAGTATCTTTTGCTATTAATCTTTTATTTTTTTCACAAACGACTAGGGCATCATCATTAATAATGGGTGTGTAGTAGTTTGTATTACTTCATTTGGTATCTCTGACTATCACCTACTCGTGACTTTTTATAGTATCCAATCATACAGATTTCCCTTCTCCTTTACTCATTACGTTACACACCAAAAACGCATTGTGGAGTTCCTTTGTACTAAGAATTAAGGGTCATATTTCACTAGTTAAAAAGAGTAATCATGTTAAGCACTTTTCTAAAATCGAAGATTAAATTGTACCAAATTATATGTATGGTTGGATTATTATTCATACATAATTATAATTACGCACCTTGCAATCTAACACCTGCTACTACTCTTGATGCTCCCTTTTCAATAGGCAACTTCCTTGAATTACTCTTCTCTAATTCTATTTTCAGGTTTAGAATTGCCCTATTAATGGCTATTTCAGGTTATTTGATGGCTAGCTCTAGAGTGCTTTCTTATCAAGAATTACTCATCAAAAAAGTAAGAACCCTTTTATTACCTTATGTATTTATTAGTGCGTTAGGATTGGTCATAACTTTTGTTTTCGATATAGCAGTCTTTGGTAATCCAAATATTCTTCACACTGGAATGTTGGGAAAAAGCTTGATTGATTTTTCTGCAAAGGATTATTTCCATTACATCTTTGTTGCACCTGTTACCTATCAATTATGGTATTTAAAGACTATCTTTTTAATGGCTATTTTATCTCCAATCATTCGATTTGTTCTTTCTAAAATGCCAGTTCAAGCTTTAGCAATTATGTTCGTTATTTGGATGTTTACAAATATTTTGGATGGAGAAACAAGAGATAGGGCATTTATCTTTTACATTTTTGGTTTCTATCTAAAGATGTATCAAAAGGATTTATCTAAACCAATTCCATATTTCAGACCACAATTTGCCCTTGCTTTATTTTTAAGTATTTCACTATTACGTACATGGTTGGCATTTTATCATGACTTCACTTTCATGAATGTAAAATACCTTTTGATAATGTTATTTAAAGCCAATGAAATATTTGGTGTTTATGCTATATGGTTTTGTTTCGATGGTGTAGTAGCATTCATTTTGGAACAAAGATGGTATGGCAAAATTTGCAACTGCTCTTTCTTTGTTTATGCTTTTCATGCACCACTTATCAATTATATAGTAGTCTATCTTACCATGAAAAATGTTTACAGCTTACATTATTCTCATCTTCTTACTTATATCTTCTTACCTATTTCTTTATTACCGTTCTTATTAACAATAGATAAGGTCATTTATGGACTATCTCCATTCATGTATTTTGTTTTATCAGGAGGTAGAGGAGAATCTGTAGCAATGCCTTCAAGAATAACATGGATTCCTACTTTCAATTTCTCCAATGTGATTCCATCTATCACCATTCATTTACAAGAAATTAAAATTGAGTTTATTCACAGCATTGATTTAGTAAAACATATCGTAATAAATAATATCACAGGTTTTTACTTTGAACTTGTGAGTATAAAGAATGTTGGAATGAATCAATTTGCAGATATTGGAAACAATTCAAGGCTACGATATTTGTCGAGTGGATAGAAATGGGGTTTATATCTTAGTTTTAATTCAAGGGAGTTGTTTTATAACATCTCCCTTTTTTGTATTATTAATAATAGCTGTAAAATGTATCCTTAAAATTTGTGATAACAAAGAGTTTCGAATTAAAAAATACTTAGAAACTCAAACAGCAGTTAGGAAATAACTTGAATCCTATACTTTTACAACTGAAATAGACTTAGTTATTTCCAACAACAATTATGACATTAAGATTATTATTATTGAGTATTACACTTTGGTGTGCTTCATTAGCTGCTCAGACTTGTAATGGACTATATACAATTACATTATCAAGCTCAAATCAATGTTTAGATAATAGTCCAAAATTAAAAGTTGCAGGTGCCAAATATGCAAGCAAAATAGAATGGTATTGCGGAACAAATTTAATCGGTACTACAAATATAAAAGCAGATAATACAATTGGTAAAACGGTTGCAGGTGATTCCACGGGAGTTGCTAGCGGAGAATTAACACGTCTAAACTGGCCTTGGGGAGTAGTGGTAGACCCAAATGATGACTCAATTTATGTTAGTGATTACAATAATTATAGGGTTATGAAGTGGAAGGAAGGTAGCATTAAGGGCAACCTTTTTTCTGGTGTAACTGGAGTACATAATCAGAGCCCTGGATATTTTTACCGTCCCACAGGTCTATCTATGTCTTCTTTAGGTGCATTGTATGTATCGGATTATGACAACCATAAGATTCAAAAGTTTGCTGCAGGTAGCAGAGCTTCTTCTTCAGTTATTGTTGCAGGAAATGCAAGTAGTGGTGGAGGATATTCAAATCTGACCTGTCCTTTTGGTTCTTTTGTTGATAAGGATACTATTTATGTCGCAGATGCTTATGGAGGAGGACCAATTACTGGCTATGCTCAAAATACAACTTGGGGAAACCGTGTAATGAAATGGATTCCAAATGCTTCAGCTGGACAAGTAGTGGCTGGTACTTATGGCAATGCAGGTGGAAAAGGAGTAAGTCAATTAAATTATCCGACAGGTGTATATGTAAATAAAAATGGAGACATCTATGTAGCAGATTTCGCAAATAGTCGCATTCAAAAATGGGCAAGAGGAGCAACTCAAGGAATCACAGTTGCTGATTTGTCAACAATTGGCACGAATAAGTCTGCGGTATTTCCTACAGATATATGGATAGATGAAAATACCAATACCATGTATATGACTGCTTCAAATCAGATTTGCGATTTTGAATTTCTTCAATTTTCTGGAAAAGATAATTATGTAATTCAATGGGGAGCTGAGGGAAGTAGTAACTATACTGTTTTAAATACTGGTACTCTTAAAGGTAATAAGTTATATACCCCAAGCAGTTTGTTTCTAACGCCAAATGGCAGCATTTATGTGGTGGACAGAGGAAATAATCGGGTTCAGGCGTGGACAAAATCTATAGACACTACTTTTACGCCTACTACATATGGTAACTATACAGCTAAAATTTATAATACCGCAGGGTGTTCTGTAGTCAGTAATGTAGTACCTATTGATTCTGCCTACTCTCCTTCTGTTTCTATTTCCGCTACTCCTTCAGTCGATATTTGCTCAGGGACTACTGTAACCTTTTCTGCTTTACCTAAAAATGGTGTGGTTGCTCCCTCTTACCAATGGACAAAGAATGGAACCAATATAGCTGGTGCTATTAGTTCTACTTATTCATTTTCACCGTCGAATGGCAATATAATTGCTTGTGTAATGACTGCGAATAATGTATGTAAAACCAATACTCCCACAGTAACAAGTAATACAATCACAACGTCAATCATTCCTGATAATACACCTTCAGTTTCCATTGTTTCATCTTCAGTAAATAATACTTTTTGTTCTGGAACTTCTGTGACATTTACAGCTTCTCCAATAAATGGAGGTACGAATCCAACTTATCAATGGATGGTGAATAACAATCTTATTGGAACAAATTCAAATGCGTTTACCTCTAACTCTTTGATAGATAAAGATATTGTCACTTGTCAATTAACAAGAACTTCGGGCGGATGTACGAATACTCCTGTTACTAATTCAATAACAGTAAAAATTAATCAATCCACAACATCAATTA
>JBAXVH010000147.1:0-4090 GCA_037129215.1 Bacteroidota bacterium
ATGTATAGGTGTTGACGAATTTGTGCCACCACCACTAGATGCAACAGCTCAATTATTATTAAGTCCAATAGGAGCATGTGGATTATCTACTCCTCAAACTGTAAAAGTAGTTATTAAGAATGCAGGAAGTGCAGCAATACCAATGGATAGTTTAAAACTAGCTTATGGTATAGTTAATGCAAATAATAATATTGTAAATATAATTGCATCCGAAACATATCATAAGGTATTAAATGTAGGAGATACTGCACAATATGAATTTATAGCAAAAGCTAATCTATCAGTAAGTAATTATTATAATGATTCAACTTTTAAAATAAAAGCATGGACAATTTTAGTTAATGATTTAAATAAAATAAATGATACAGCTGTATATTCAGTTACATCATATTATCAACCATTAGCTCCAATAGTAGATCCAGTTCCACCTATACCTTATGGTTCTTATAATGATACTGTAAAAGTTCATCCTTTTGGAAAAACTGTTAAATGGTTCCATACCGCAACTGGAGGAACAAGTTTCTATTCAGATAGTATTTATTACACTCCAGCAATGTACCAATCTGATACATTCTATATACAAGCACAAACAGGATTTTTATTAAATGCAACTGTTGGAACAGGTACTGTTCAAAATACAACAACATCATATCCTACTCCTTATGGTACCTTTTATACTGGTGCAAAAGAACAATATTTAATTCGTGCTTCTGAACTAACAGCACTTGGGGTACAACCTGGTCCAATACAATCGTGTGGATTTGATGTAGTAACTCCAACTTTACCTACTTCATTGGGGGGAGCTCCTTCAGGTTCACATATGAAGAATTTCACTGTAAAAATTGGTTCAACTCCTCTAACAGCTTTAACTACTACTTATGTTTCAGGTTTAACGCAGGTTTATTATAGTGCACATTATATTGATTTCACTGGATGGAATATGCATCAGTTTACTACACCTTATATTTGGGATGGAACTAGTAGCATCGTAATTGAAGTATGTTTTGATAATTATGTAACCACATCAGATTATGGATACCATGCAGTAGTTAACCAAACCACTACATCTTTTAATTCAACCGTTGAGAATCATGCTGATGCTGCCTCACAATGTAGTAATACTACTGGGACAGCTTATACACAAAGACCAAATATTAGATTAGTTTCTAATTTCACTGGATGTACAAGTAATCGTACAAAAGTTGTTTTAAATGTAATGCCACGTCCACAATTTGATCCTGCTATAAAAACAGTTACTTCTGCATCACAAGGTTGCGGATTAGGATTGGTACCAATTACAATTAAGATATACAATATAGGATATGATACTATTAAACCTACATCTGGTTTACAAGCAAAATATAGAGTTGATATTGGTCCTAATCATGGAGCTTATATTCCTATTGAAAACTTAAATTTAACTATTAAGCCAACAGATACAGTAAGCTATACTTTTAATACACTAGCTGACCTTTCATCTCATAATCCAGCACAAGCATATATACCTTATAAAGTCACTGCTTATGTAAGTATGTCTAATCCTAGTTATAATCCAAATCATCAGAATGACTCTTTAACATCTGCAACTATTGTATCAACTTACACTCCTAATCCTCCATCAACTCAAGATATCTCTATTCCATTTGGCTATCCAGGTAACTTAACTGCAAACTTAAACTCAACTCAAGATACATTAAGATGGTATGATTCAATTACGAATGCATTTATGGGTCAAGGACAAAATATTCAAACACCATATTTGTTTAATAATACTACATACATGGCTGAGGCAAGACGTGGATGTATTGGGTTAAGATCTCCATTACATATAACTGTAGGAGCACCACCACAAGTTGATGCAAGTATAACAGCTTTATCAAGTCCAATAGGATCTGTTAATTCAGGGGTTTCAACAGCAGTAAAAGTTAAATTAAAAAATTCAGGATTAACAAATTTAACAAGTGCTAAGATAGGATGGTCGATGAATGGAAGTAGTACTACTGTTTATTCATGGACAGGTAATTTAACACCAGGAACAGATGTGGATGTAACCTTGACAACTCAAAGTTTCTTCCCAGGATATTATTGTGTAAAAGCATGGTCCTATTTACCAAATGGTGTAGCTGATCAAATTCCATTTAATGATACTATTAATAATTGTTTTAATTCATGTTTACATGGAGTCTATACAATTGGAGATACAACAGGTGGAGTTCAGAGAGATTTTCCAAATTTTACAGCTGCTGCTAATACATTAGCCGTAGGTGGTGTTTGTAGTAATGTTACATTTTTGGTTGACACTGGTATTTATACTGAACAAATAAGAATTCCTAAACTAATGGGAGTATCGGCTAATAGTACAGTTACATTCCAACCAGCAGCTAATGCAAATAATGATAGTACTAAAGTAAAATTACAATACGGACCTACTGTAGCCAATGCTAATTATACAATCAGACTTGATAGTGCAAATTATGTAACATTTAAAAATATGTCTATCATCTCTACAGGTTCTACATATGGTAGAGTTATTGATATTAGAAATGGAGCAAATAATAATACATTTGCTAATAATTTAATTCAAACCTATCCTACAGCTAATCCAAATGTAGCTGGTATTTATAGTGATAGTTTAATTCCAAATAACTATAATACATTTAAAAATAATAAGATTCTAAACTCCTATTTTGGAATTTATTTATTTGGTAAGAGTACTACTATAAGAGCAAAAGGAAATGTTATTACAGGTAATGATATTAATGGTTTTTATAATACTGGGGTATATACCTCTTATCAAGATTCGTTAATTTTAAATAATAATAAGATAACAGCTTATATTTCCTCTAATTTCTCTTATGGAATTTATGAGAATTATACTACTAATTCATTCCAGGTAATAAAGAATCAATTAACATTAAGTAATTCTGGTTCATTTATAGGGATGTTATTTAATAATTGTTCAACTACTGACCCATACAGAGCTATAGTAGCAAATAATACAATTTCTATTACGGGAGGAAGTTCAAGTTCATCAAGTTATGGATTATATGCAAATGCTTCAAACTATATTAATTTTTATGCAAATTCAGTAAATGTTGCTATGCCTTCTGCTTCTGGAAGATCTTTAAATGTTAATGTAGGAAGTCATCTTAAAATAATAAATAACAATTTTGCAAATACTGGAGGTGGATTTGCATATTATGTAACAGCTTCTTCATCTATTGATACAGCAGATTATAATAACATATATTCAACTGGTACAATTTTAGCATATTTTGGAGCTAATCAAGCTACATTATCAAATTTGAAAGGTAATGCAAATGGAAATGAGTTACACTCTAATTCAATTGACCCTGCTTTCTTTTCACCAGTAGATTTACATTTAGGCACAACAAATTTAAGTGCAACAGGTAGATATTTACCACAAATAACTGATGATATCGACGGAAAACCAAGAGCTATACTACCAACAGTAGGTGCTGTTGAAGTTCCTTTATTACCTAATGATGCAGGAGTGAAAATTATATTATTCCCAAATCCTACAGAAAATGAAGGTGTAACAGTTATACCTAAATTTATTGTATTCAATTATGGAACAAACACAATAACGAGCTTACCAGTATGGTATAAAATCAATAGTTTAGCTCCTCAGTTATATACTTTCACTGTAAATATTTCTCCACAGGGAGGTAATACAATTTTGACTTTCCCTTCAGGATTCACAGTACCTGCTGGAAATGATACAATAACTTGTTACACCACTTTAAGTGGAGATATTAATACATTTAATGATAAAACAGTTAAATATTTTTATGGAAATCCATTAAATGATATTCAACTATTATCAATGCAATCTATTAATGGTGGATGTAACCTTACAACAGATACAGTAAGAATTACAATAAAAAATGCAGGTTTAAATCAAATAAATGGAGGATTAACTGCATATTTTAAAGTTGCAGGTAGTAACTTTACAGCTAGTGAAGTAATTCCTAATGTAATTAATTCAGGAAGCACATTAACATATAAATTCTCTACCCCATTAGGTTTGTATGCTACAAATTATGATTCTGCTTATACTATTTATTCT
>JBAXVH010000148.1:0-4069 GCA_037129215.1 Bacteroidota bacterium
ATCCAAGACTATCATGGCAATGGCATTTTCAGAATACGGGTCAACAGGGCGGTACTCCTGGTGCGGATATTCATTTAACAGAAGCCTGGGATATTGAAACCGGCGATACCAATGTTATAGTGGCTGTAATGGATGAAGGTGTACAACTCGATCACCCCGATCTGAAACAGAATGTGGCCTATAAAAAGAGTTACAATTTTATCATCAACAGCACTGCAGTAAAAACATCGGACCATGGTTCTCATGTTGCCGGAACCATAGCTGAAGTAAACAATAATGGATTGGGTGGTAATGGAATAGCAGGAGGAAACGGCAGTATAAACAGCGGTGTACGTATTATGAGTTGCGAGCTTTTTGATGATAAAGGAAACAGTGGAGTTATTGCTGACTCCTATATTTATGCAGCTGATAATGGTGCTTGCATATCCAACAATAGCTGGGCTTATGATGATGAAGGAGTATACGAGCTGGCAACGCTGGATGCTATAGATTATTTTATACAGAACGGAGGAAACGGCATTATGCAGGGTGGTCTGGTAATATTTGCTGCAGGAAATAGCGGCTCGCCAAAAAAATTGTATCCATCCTCATACGACAGGGTAATATGTGTTGCTGCCACCAATAATAAAGATAAGAAAACCTGTTACTCCACTTTTGGAAACTGGGTAGATATAGCAGCACCAGGTGGCGAGTTTGGTGGCCTTACGGATGTGATGAGTATTAATGGCAACGGCGATTATCTTTTTGACCATGGCACTTCTATGGCATCGCCACATGTAGCTGGTGTAGCAGCACTTGTAGCATCTTATATGAAAGGTAAAACATCGGCAAGCGATGTAAGAGAAATACTTCTTTCCACTGCTGATAATATCGACAGAATGAACCCTAATTATGTAGGCAAAATAGGAACGGGAAGAGTAAATGCTTACAAGGCATTATTGAAAGCAAAAGCTATAATAGACAATAAAAATATTGCCCCTGTCAGCAAATTGCATGCAACCCCCGACTGCAATTATTCCTTTACTGTTTCATGGAATAAAAATGCTGCAAACAACGATGTAATTGTTGCCTATAATAATCAGGGAGGTATTGGTGTATTAATGGATAATAAAACATATACTACAGGAGATAGCATTGCGGGTGGTGGTATTATTATTTATAAAGGAAGTGGAAATAACTTTCAGTACAATGCTTCTTTAAAAGATATATACCATTATTTTAAAGTATGGAGTAATAATAATAATCAATATTCTCTGGGAACTACATTCGATACTGTAATGCATTACTGCACCTCCGTTTCGGGATACAATGCGCTGCAACAAAACTTCAATTATCCTCCATTGTTCCCTACAATTGAATGGAGAACAGTTAACCCGGATAATGATCTTACCTGGACTCATTCTATAGTGGTGGATACTGCCGCAATGGGTGCCGGCGATCATTATTCTATAGCTATGTATAACTATGCTTACAACACAACTTTGGGTGCTGTAGATTTACTTACATCTCCAAGGTTATTATTCAATAAACCCGATTCTATTGGCATAAGTTTCTGGCATAGTTATCAGTATTTTAATAATGGCGAAACAATAGATGACAGCCTGGAATTGTTGGTCACCACAGATTGTGGCAATACGTATTCCTCTTTATGGAAGTATGGTGGCAAAAACTTAGCAACCGTAACAGACACCTCCAATAAAGAATGGAAACCTACTTCCATAAAAGACTGGAAACAGGATTTTATAGATCTATCAATGTATAAAAATTATCCATCCATAACCATTGCATTTAAATCGGTAAATGGTATGGCAAATAATCTATTCCTGGATAATATTAATATCGCTGTAGTTAATAAAAACGATGCCGCTATAAAAAAAATACAGCAGCCAACCGGTAACAATTGTAGCAATAGCGTTAGCCCGATAATTACTTTGTACAACAATGGAAACAATACAATACAATCGGCAGAAATTGGATATACAGTAGATGATGGAAGTATTATAAACACCAGTTGGACAGGTGCTTTAGATAAAGGAAATTCTATCAGTATTCCACTGAACAATAGTATTGCTGCTGCAGGAAATCATACACTTAAAGTATTTATTGCGGGCATTAATCAGACAAATGATTCCTACAATTTTAACGATACAGTTATTACTGAATTCAGTGTTGCTACGGTATTCAATTTACCATTACAGGAGAGCTTTGAACAACCTGCATTTCCACCATTGGGATGGCAGATTAATCAGGCACCTTACGATTCTTTACACTGGGTAAGAAACACGCTTGCAGCCAGTAACGGTAATGCTTCGGTAGTAATGCCAAACTTTATGCCATACAATACTTATGGCAGAATAGAAGACCTTATAACCCCAACTATCAGCATGCAGAATAATGATAGTGTTTATCTTTATTTCGATATCTCCTACGACACTACAAGATTGCGTTTAAAACCCGCCTTGCGAGATACGCTCGAAGTAGATGTTAGTGTGGATTGTGGCAACAGCTGGAAACAACTTTATGTAAAATCGGCTAACGATTTACAGACGAATAAAATACCCTTTGCAAAGATTCATGAATACATTCCGGATAGTTTAAGTCAATGGAGAACAGACTCCATCAATATCAGTAGTAAAGTGCCAATAAAGCAAGGCGACAACTTTAGTATCCGATTTAGAAACATAGGAAATTATGGAAACGATATCTATTTAGATAATGTAAATATTACCACTAAAAAGGTGGGCTATGCTAATCCTTTTAATAGCAACATTGATATTGCAGACCCTACCAATACAGGGGTATTAAAATCAATTTTAGTATTTAATATATTAGGGCAAAAAGTAATGGAGTATGAGTACCCCAACTTGCCTTTCTTTTTAAATACTATTAAAACAAATCAACTTGCTTCGGGGGTATATATCATCAAGCTGTTTTATACCAATAAAACCGTAACGCAAAAACTGATAAAGGGAAACCGATATTAATTATACATTGACAGTTATAGGTTTCCAGTTGCTATATACGAGTTATACATAACTAGCAACTGGAAACTCGAAACTTGTTTAACTTAATTAATGTAATGAATTACTGTCCAAAAACTTTCTTTAAAATATCGGTTGTTCTTGCAGCAGGATCTTTGCGGATCAATTGCTCTTCACCTGCTATCTGTAAGAAAATTCCGTACAAAGCTTTTTCGGTAACATAAGCCACTAAATCAGTATTTACTTTCTTTACAAAAGGCAATTGATTGTATGCAGAGAAAAGAGTATTCCAGTATTTAGTAGCATCTACCTTTTTTAAGCTGGTATCAATTACCGGTCTGAAAGCTTCTGTAACAGCAGAATTTGTATTAGTACGTAAATAACCAGTAGCAGCAGTGTCGCTTCCTTTTAATATTTTAAAAGCATCCTGAATACTCATATTTTTTATTGCTTTTACAAATATGGGAGCAGCAGTTTTAGCTGCATCTTCCGCAGCACGGTTCATACTCAGAATAGCATCGTCAACCTGCTTATTCATACCTAAACTCCTCAGTTTCTGTTCTACCTTTTGTGCCTCCGGTGGCATCAATACTTTTACTGCGGCATTACCATAAAATCCATCTACAGCAGCAAGTTTAGCAGTACCCTTTTGCACCCCATTATTCAATGCCTGTTTTAAACCAGCAGCTATATCATCCTGACTTAATCCTGTTCCAGATCCCCCTTGTAACTTCTTGGTTAAGTTGCCTATACTGTTTTTATTAATCGAGCTATCACCTGTAGCTTTCTTTAATAATCCGCCCAATCCCTGAGCAGAAGCCGAGCTACTGATGATACATCCAGCAATGGCAATGGTAATTATCTTATTCATATTTTTAATTGTACATGTTGAGGTAACGAAAATAGTGCCAACAATTGTTTTAAGGTAAATAAATTTCAAACTTATCAATATCTCAAAGCAAATAATTAAGTTATTTAGCTTACCACATATAGGCTTTAACTGTAAAATAAGGGTTAATTCATTACTTGTTTAAGTTGGTCTTAATACCTTTACCTATTCTATAGAATAATATGGTCAGAATATATAG
>JBAXVH010000149.1:0-4060 GCA_037129215.1 Bacteroidota bacterium
TGATTATGCAGGATATGCAGATGAAGCACGAACTGGAAGCAAGTACTTCTTACGAGTGTCTTGAAAAGGAAGACTTCCATACCGATATATCTTATGTAATTATCGAAAGTTATCTGTCTATCGAAAATGAGTTGGATGTTGTAGAAGACTTTGTACTCGATTCTTACTTCTTTATCAAACGTTGGGCACAAAGCGATCAGAAAGCTTTCGGTCTTGACAACTCCGTAACAGTAATAGAAAATGTACCAATAATAATAGCCCCTAAAACCTACCTCGATCTTAAAAGAGTAGACTACAGAGACTATTCAAGGTTTTAAGAATACAAAGAGGAATATAGGAGACAGGAGGTAGGAGTCAGGAGAATACATTTTAATAGATTGTCTTAATACAATATAGAACATTTGTATGGAAACTATCCTCCATAATCAGGATATATTAAGCTCTACTCAGCCCTTTGTATTCGTGTTATTTTTACTTTTTGTTTTTTACTTTTTACTTCGAAATGTATTCGTTATCAATTATCAATTATTAATTGATGCTCCCTTGTATTCATTTAGTTTTTCTTTTTTTAGTCTTTAGTTTTTGCTTTCGTTATCAATTATTAATTGCCTCTCCCATGTACCTTTACCTATTCGCCATTATTAAGGCGATTCCATAATGGATAATATAGCTATAAAAAATTGGGCAGAAGATGATAGGCCAAGAGAGAAATTATTAGCTAAAGGAATAGATTCACTTAGCCATTCCGAACTGTTAGCAATCCTTATTAATAATGGTACAAAAGATAGTAGCGCAGTGGCTGTTGCTAAAAACTTGCTATCAAAAGTGGGTAATAGTCTGGACAGATTGGGTAGAATGTCGGTTAAAGAAATATTGCAGTTAAAAGTAAAGGGAATAGGCCCTGCAAAGGCAGTATCCATAGTTGCTTCTTTCGAATTAGGTATTCGCAGAGAAAGTAGCAATGCCAAAAAAGAAAGCTTCTCCAGTAGTAATGATGTTGCGGCTTTTTTAAAAGCAAAGTTGCAATACAAAATGCAGGAAGTGTTCGCAGTAATTTATCTCAACCAGGCCAACAAAATACTACACTACGAAGTGGTTAGCGAAGGAGGAATTACCGGTACAGTTGCCGATCCAAGAATTATACTAAAGAAAGCTTTGGAACACAATGCAGTAAATATCATTGTATCGCACAATCATCCAAGTGGCAACCTTTCTCCAAGTAAGGCAGATAAGGAATTAACACAGAAGCTAAAGCAGGCAGCACTTTTGTTAGAGTTAAAAGTAATCGACCATATAATAATCAGCAATGCAGGGTACTTCTCTTTCGCCGACGAAGGATTATTATAGAAAGACCTTGTAAGAATATTAAATGATATTCGCTTTTCATTCTCTCAGTAATGAAATCTATCCATCTTGTTATGCTATTTTTTATATTGAAGTTGATTTACTAAAAATAAGGTTCAATATCCCTGTATCGATATAAGCTTCCAAAGCAATTGGACAAGATCTTTTTAAACTCATTTTCTTTTCCGTTAAATAAAATCTGTCGTTCAAACACTTCAATTCTCAAATTATTATACAGAATAGTGCTTCCAAAGTATTCATATTAGATTCCAATAGTATTGAATGACATTTACACTCTTTTTTCTTTCATTCCGCTAAACTCAAATAGTATTCCGCTCAATCCGCTGCTCATTCCGGTATTTTAATGAGGTATTCCACTAATCATCAAGGCATTCCGCTAAAATTGTTTGTTATTCCGGCAATTTCGAAAGCATTCCGGCAAATCGCATTTTCATTCCGAATAAATGATCTCATATTCCGATAATTCTTATTATCAATAAAATCCATAAATCCCATTTCGCTATATCTTATTATAATAAACCTATTTTTCGAATTTCATCATTGCCTTAGATAACAACAATTCTATAGTTTTTTCCTTGTATTTTCTCCTAACTCCTTCCCTCATACGCCTGTCTCCTCCATATCCCATAAATTCGCAGCTTAAACTACATCTTTTGACCGCTACAGTATTGTTTATTACGCCGCCTTTCACACAGCTGAATACACCGTATCCTGCTACTGCTTATCTGAAAGGTTTTCTGAATACTAAAGGCATATCCTCCTATCAGTGCGATCTGGGTATAGAAGTAACAATTGCTCTGTTTTGCAAGAAAGGATTGCAAAGAATGTTTGATAAAGTAACTGCCACTACTTCTTCTACTAATGAATCAACAGTTACATTAACGGATAATGCAGCAAGAATACTGTCATTAAAGGATGATTATATTCGTACAATAGATGCGGTGGTTTTATTTCTGCAAGGAAAAAATCCTACACTATCGCACCTTATTTGTAAGAGAGATTTTCTGCCCGAGGCCTCCCGCTTTGCACAAACCGATGATTTACAATGGGCTTTTGGTAGCATGGGTTTAATAGATAAAGCCAAGCACCTTGCTACCATGTATCTGGAAGATTTATCCGACTTTATTACGGAATGCATAGACCCACACTTTGGCTTTAGTCGCTATGCAGAAAGACTGGGTAGGTCAGCCAATACATTTGATGAATTATACGCTACACTTCAGCAACCACTTACCTATATTGATGAAATACTACTGACTATCTTAGCTAAAAGAATGGAAGAAGTACAACCTGAAATGGTGGCATTGTCAGTACCATTTCCAGGTAACTTATATGCATCTCTTCGTTGTGGAGAATGGATTAAAAAGCATTATCCTGATACTAAAGTAGCCATGGGTGGTGGCTTTGCCAATACGGAACTTAGATCGCTATCCGATGAAAGAGTATTTGAATATTACGACTTCATAACCCTCGATGATGGGGAGGCTCCTGTAGAGCAGTTGATAAAATATATACAAGGTAATGCGCCGATAGATAGTCTTAAACGTTGCTTTACATTAGTAGAAGGCAAGGTGACTTATTTTAATAATAAATCCTGCACCGATTATAAACAGGGTCAAGTGGGTACCCCCGATTACAGCGACTTATTACTGGACAAATATATCTCTGCAATTGAGGTGGTAAACCCAATGCATAGCTTATGGAGTGATGGCCGTTGGAACAAGCTGACTATGGCACATGGATGCTACTGGGGTAAGTGTACTTTCTGTGATATTTCGCTGGATTATATACAACGTTACGAACCAATAGCAGCACAGTTGCTTTGCGATAGAATGGAGACCATTATAGCACAGACAGGACAGAATGGTTTTCATTTTGTAGACGAAGCAGCACCGCCTGCTCTCATGCGCGAACTGGCCCTGGAGATACTTAAAAGAAAGCTGGTAGTAAGCTGGTGGACGAATGTACGCTTCGAGAAAAGCTTTACTAAAGATCTTTGTCTATTGTTGAAAGCCTCAGGTTGTATAGCCGTGTCGGGAGGATTGGAAGTAGCATCGGATAGATTACTATTATTGATTGATAAAGGCATTACGGTGGCACAGGTTGCTAAGGTAAACAGAAACTTTACCGAAGCAGGAATCATGGTACATGCTTACTTGATGTATGGCTTTCCTACACAGACTGCACAGGAAACAATCGACTCGCTGGAGATGGTTCGACAACTATTTAAAGCAGGCATATTGCAATCAGCTTTCTGGCATCAGTTTGCACTTACTGCGCATAGTCCGGTAGGGATGAATCCAGAGAAGTATAAGATAAAGATTACCAATAAAACCATTGGTACTTTTGCTAATAACGATGTAGAGTTTAAAGACCCCACAGGTGCAGATCATGATACTTTTAGCTTTGGTTTAAAGAAGTCGTTGCTAAACTACATGCACAACCTTTGTCTGGATGATCCTTTAAACAAATGGTTTGAATTCAAAGTTCCTAAAACCACAATTGATCCTGAATTTATTATTAAAGCACTGGAGGAAGAAGAACTTGCTGTATTCAAGACAACGGCTAAGATTGTATGGTTGGGTAAAGCCCCTATGGTAGAAATGATTACGAAGTCGAAGAAGGGTAATACATGGCAGATAGCATCGCTTACTTTCCAATCTAAAAAAGAAACGTTCAATATTAAAGTAGGAGA
>JBAXVH010000015.1:0-14529 GCA_037129215.1 Bacteroidota bacterium
AATGCATCTTACATGGCTATAAATACTGCCCTGCAACTGGTAAAACAGCATGGCGATTTATCGGTACCACTACATATAAGAAATGCCCCTACCAATCTGATGAAACAGATGGATTATGGCAAAGGATATCAGTACGCCCACGACTATGAAGGGAATTTTGTAGCACAGGAATTTCTACCTAAAGAAATTAGTGGAGTTAAGCTATTTAATCCCGGAAATAATGCAAGAGAGAATGAGCTAAGGAAGTTTCTGAAAGATAAATGGAAGGAGAAATATGGATATTAGGGCGGGAGATTCGTGAGTCGTGAAAATACATCCTGAGTCGTGATGAAAGTGCGTTTAAAACGTTCAAGGCGTTTAACGGAATTCAAAATACATAGAAATTGTTTTAAGAAACTACTATAATGAAAGAGGCCGCTAATTATTAGCGGCCTCTTCTATTATATATGTCTTTTATTTTATTCTACAATTAGTGTCTGGTTATTATTTACATCAACTCCATTAAAGTTAGCGAAATAAACACCCTTAGCTAAAGATGTAGGTAGTTGTATAGTCTGCAACTGATAATCTCCATCTACCTGAATTGCACGAGAATATACCACAGCGCCTAATTGATTATAAACAGATAATTTATATTGTCCTTTACTACAATCTGCTATTTGTAATTCAAACTGTTTATTGGTTATCGGATTTGGAGCAATCTTAATATTGGCAACCGTAAAAACATTTTTAATATTTAAAATCTTACTATACTTTTTATCTCCATTGGTAGCAATTGCTGCAACTCTGTAATAAGCCGTTTTATCATTGGTATAATTGTCTATTACTGAATAACTGTTTTGTCCTTTATTAGATAACAATGTAGCAAATACATTGAAATTAATTCCATCAATAGATTTTTCAATCTGATAAGATTGAACATTTGTTAGTTCGGCTACGCTCCAATGAATAGCATTTCCAGTATTATATTTATTGACACTAATTGCGCTAAAAGCTACTGGTACTATTGCAGGGGTAGTTTTACCTGCAAACTGAACACTCTTTATGTATAAAGTTCTGCTGGTAGTAGTAGAAGCACTTGCGGAATATGCCCACATTCTAATTTTAAGTGTATGTCCGGCAGTACAAGTAACCGGAGCACCATAAGCAGTCATTTTAATAGTAGTAGTTCCACCTGCTGTAGCAGTAACTTGTCCGCCAGTAATCAAAACTGGTGCAGCAGTATCGATGATATAAGCGAAACTTAAAATATTGTTTCCACTCGAACCACTTGTTTTAGGAACAAGAGCAAAAGAATCCAGTTCGATATCAAAACCAGCAGCAGATGAAATTGGAAAATCTAAGTAGTAACCTGCAGTAACTGCATTAGGCCAGGTGGTAGAACTTTTACAGCCAAAACCACTGGTACTGTATGAGCCCCCGGTAAAGGAAGAACCTATTAACATATTAGACGTTACAACGGTAGTATTAGCACCCACAGTAGCCGAAGAAGCATCAGCTGTTAATGCCCAGGTAGACGTAAAAGATCCCTGTGCAAAGGCAATATTCCCTATAATCAGAAGGGAACACAAAATAATGAAGTTTTGTAAAACTGTTTTTTTCATATAGCATTAATTTATGGTAAGTTAAACCGTTACTCAAATATAACTACTAATGAGTGTCAATATTAAAAAACATTAAAATTTAATTAATTTGTTTAACTTTATGCGGATAGAAAAAATATTATAACGCCACTTTATTCCTAAAATAAACTAATAAATCATTTTGTAATATTTTCAACAATAAATTAAAAAATAAATCAGTTTTCCATCAATTAAGGTTTATTGCAAAATAAAATACACATCATCTGATATAATATTGATTTTTTTAATATTTTTACTACGAAATACATTTCAATGAAATTCCAGTCAATTTACTTATAGAGAATTTTAAAGCGCTACGAATTAATATTATTAGTATAATTGCCAATTTTAGTATTTTTACTTATACATTTTCTTACAAGCAGCATTTTTGTAAATGAAGTTATCTATTTCCAATAACAGTCCACATGATAGTTTCTCCGAAAGGGAGATTATTACAGGCTGTTTGAAAGGGAATGTAAAATATCAGAAGATTCTTTTTGAAAAATATTCTCCAAAGTTTATGACCGTATGCTTGCGTTATGCTACCGATCAGATGCAGGCTGAAGACATGCTTCAGGATGGATTTATCAGAATATTTAATCATTTGGATCAATTTAAGTTTGAAGGCTCTTTTGAAGGATGGATGAGAAGAATAGTGGTGAACGTTTCTCTTAAAGCACTTAAGAAAAACAGAATTACTTTTTCAACGGATGACGATGCTGGAGTTCAGATACCCGATACCAGCACCGATGCACCCAGTCATTTATCGGAAGCAGAATTATTGAGATTGATAAAACATTTACCTACGGGTTATCGTATTATTTTCAATCTTCATGCAATAGAAGGATTTAGTCATGATGAAATTGGAGAAATGCTGAATATTAAAGCAAGCACCAGTAGAAGTCAATTAGTAAAGGCAAGGAAAATGTTGCAGCAACAAATTATTAACTTGCAAAAAATTGCAGTATAATGAAAGACAAGCAATTTGATAATATTTTTAAGGACAAGCTAAACAGCTACTCATCCCCTGTTCCTGCGGACATGTGGGAGAGAATTGCACAGGATAAAAGGAAGAAACGTCCTGTTGCTTTCTGGTTTACCAATACTGCTTATGGATTATATGCCTTAATTTCTATCCTCCTGATTACAGGTGGAGCATTTGTCTGGAAACATTCAGATAATAATATTTCCAATTCAATCGCTACTAATTCATCTATTACAAATAATAATAATTCTAACGCTAATAATCATATATCAAAAAATTCTACAAAAGATAATTCTACAATTAAGGAATCAAATAATAATGTAGTTTCATCAGGCGTAAACAGCAATCCAGATAAAGAAATTAGTACATCTCCAAAAATTGAAAGTGCTGAAAACAATAATACTATTATTGAAAGTGAAAGTAAAAAGGCTGTTGTAAGTGAAAAGGTTTCTTCTAAAAAATCGATTCATAATAAGACAACTTTATTGCTGGTAAAACAACCTCAAATTATTGGATCTAAAGTTGCTTCAAAATCATCAAACATTGCCGACAATCAAAATAGTACAATAAGCTATAAAGCTGATGCAGGTAATATTGTAGTAGAAGAAAACACAGAAAATATTGAAACAAAACCATTAAGCGAATTAGCGCTGGTAAAATCTGATAGAATAAAACTGGCATTAGCTAAATTGAATGCTGCTTTTAAAAAGCCTAATCATTTTGATTGTCCTGGAGACAAGAACAGACAGGATAGAAACTGGTATTTAGAGGTATATGGTTCTCCAGAATACAACTTTAAATCTGTTACCAGTAATGGAACTTCCAGCAATTATCTGCAGAAAAAAGATAGTGCAGAAACAATGTTAATGGGCTTCAATTTTGGAGTACGATTAATGAAAAACATATTTAGTAATGTTTACCTTAAAACAGGGGTACAGTATTCCCAATACAATGAACAATTCTCTATACAAAGAGAAAATGAGCACATTACCACTACTGTTATTATTAATAAAGTAATTAACCTGCCACAAGGAGACACTACCATTTCCGATACGAGTACGCTTACACAGGTAGGTTACAAATACACTAAAACAGTTAACCAATATAGAAATATTGAAATCCCGGTTATCCTTAGCTGGAGAAACGAGAAAGTAGATAATTTATGGAACTGGTCTTTATCTGGTGGCGTTATTATAAATGCTTATTCCTGGAATAATGGTTCTACAATCGACACTTCTTTAGGAATTGTATCAATAAACTCAAAAGGTTCCAATACCTATACTTCTGCAATTGGTGTCAGCTTAATGGCAGCGGCAAGTATAGAAAGAAAATTAACTGATAGATGGGCAATATTTACGGAGCCTTATTTCCGATATGGCCTTTCCAACTCCATAAAAAGTAAATTTGGATTTGAACAGAAATTCAATTCTTTGGGAATTTCCCTTGGAGTTAGATTAAAATTAGGTAACAGGCAGCAATATTAAAAGTAACGGCATCTATACTGAACAATGAAAATGATGAAAAGGATTTTTATTTTTATTTTATTAACAGGCTTAATTGTTTCCTGCAAAAAAGAAACATCAAGCGGTTTTGTTATAAACAATAATCTTCAGATTAATGATACTACATGGAATAATTCAAGTAGTACACAATCTCTTGCAAAAGAGATTACTGATGACATTAGCCTAACTGAACTTGTAGACACTTTAATGGTATCGAACGTTGGATTTGATGATGATGATAAAATTTTCAATAACGACAAGTACAGGGTTTCTATTCCTAAAAATAGTCTGGTTAATTCAATTACCAACAAAACATTTATTAAGGGTGCTGTGAAAATTAAAATGCAGGCAACCACTACAAAAGGCAATTTCATCAGGAACTTTTGTACTTCATTTGTTAATGGTCACCAAAACCAGAGTGTAGGCTTTTTTAATGTTCGTTTATTTTACAACGACACATTAATGAATATTAAAGCTGGGAGCTATATTCATTTGTTAGTAAAAGATTCCTTGATTAATCCTAACTCCCGATATGTATCTATCTTTAAAGGAAATGGATATGATATTACAGATGACAACTTTAAATGGTCAATGGATAGTTCTTCTTACAAAAATTTAGCTTATTGGGATATGCCAGGAAGCAACAACCATATTGGATACGACATTAAATTATCAAAACTTGGTTGGGTTTCGCTGTTAGCACCTGATAATGCTGTTCCAAATCCTAATAATAAGATTAATGTATACATGCCTGTCAACTTTACTAATAAGAACACAGTTGTTTATGCAGTTCAAAATGGCACTAAAAATGTATCCAGACTAAATGCTGATTTCCCTTCCCGTACATTTTCACTTGCTAATCTTCCTTTTGGACAGAATGTAACTTTAGTTTCTATTTCTAAAATTGACAATCAATACTATTTAGGGTATAGTACAGTTAACTATTCAAGCAATAAAACAATATTTAATATAATTCCACAAGAGATTACTATTGCCAATGTGATAGACTACCTTAATGCATTATAATATTTTTACTATTTATAACATAAAAGAATCAAGGATATTTTCTTGATTCTTTTTGTTTATAGAAATCTCTTAAACGATTTATTCTCAAATATATCCAACCCCATATCTTTGCGGCTTATGAAGCACATTCGTAATTTTTGCATAATAGCACATATAGATCACGGAAAAAGTACTCTTGCAGACAGATTATTAGAGTTTACCCACACTATTAGTGATAGGGACATGCAGGCGCAGGTACTGGATGATATGGATCTGGAAAGAGAAAAAGGTATAACTATTAAGAGTCACGCCATTCAGGTTAGTTATAAATATAAGGGCGACGATTATATTCTGAACCTTATTGACACTCCCGGACACGTGGATTTTAGTTATGAAGTTAGCCGTGCCCTGGCTGCTTGCGAAGGAGCGCTACTATTAGTAGATGCTTCTCAGGGTATACAGGCACAAACCATCAGTAATTTATATCTTGCTATAGATAACAATCTGGAAATCATCCCTGTAATCAACAAGATTGATATGGATGGTGCCATGATTCCGGAAGTAACTGATCAGATTATCGATTTAATTGGATGCAAACAGGAAGATATCTTATTGGCAAGTGGTAAGAGCGGTATTGGAATTGAAGAGATTCTTGCAGCTATTATCGAGCGTATTCCTTGCCCTAAGGGTAGTCAGGACGCTCCTTTACAGGCGCTGGTATTTGATAGCGTTTTTAATAGCTTCCGAGGTATCATTGTTTACTTCCGTATTAGAAATGGGGTACTTAAAAAAGGAGATAAAGTAAAGTTTGTTTCTACCGATAAAATATATGATGCCCAGGAAGTAGGTATCTTAAAAATGGGGCTGGAAGAAAAGAAAGAAGTTCGTTGTGGTGATGTAGGTTATATTATTACTGGTATTAAAAATGCCAAGGAAGTTAAAGTAGGTGATACACTTACAGTTGCTTCTAATCCTGGTCAACTGATTGATGGTTTTGAAGAAGTAAAACCAATGGTATTTGCAGGTATTTATCCTGTAGAAACTGATGCTTTTGCCGAGCTAAGAGATTGTATGGAAAAGCTTCAGCTGAATGATGCTTCTCTTACTTTCGAACTGGAAACTTCTCAGGCACTTGGATTTGGTTTCCGTTGCGGTTTCTTAGGATTACTGCACATGGAAATTATTCAGGAACGCCTGGAAAGAGAGTTCAATCAGACTGTAATTACTACCGTTCCCAACGTAAGCTTTATAGCTTATTCCAGCAAGGGTGACAAGATAATTGTAAACAACCCTTCCGAGATGCCAGATCCTACCAGACTGGACAGAATTGAGGAACCATTTATCCGTGCACAAATTATTACTCAATCGGAATATATTGGTAATATCATGACGCTTTGCCTTGGCAAACGTGGTAATCTGATTAATCAATCTTACATCACTCCTACCAGAGTGGAACTGGTATTCGAAATGCCTTTAACCGAGATTGTATTTGATTTCTATGATAAACTTAAGAGTCAGACCCGAGGTTATGCTTCTTTCGATTATCATCCATTGGATTATAGGGCTGCTGATATTGTGAAGATGGATATTCTATTGAACAATGAAAAGGTGGATGCATTAAGTGCATTAATTCATAGAAGCAGAGCGCAGGATTTTGGCAGAAAACTTTGCGAAAAACTGAAGGAATTATTAACCCGTCAGCAATTCCAGATAGCTATACAGGCCGCTATTGGTGCCAAGGTTATTGCCCGCGAAAACATTAGTGCTCTTCGTAAAGATGTAACTGCAAAATGTTATGGTGGTGACGTTAGCCGTAAACGTAAACTATTGGAGAAACAAAAAGAAGGTAAGAAACGTATGAAGCAGATAGGTAATGTAGAAGTACCACAGGAAGCGTTTTTAGCTGTTCTTAAACTTGATTAACGAATTAACTAATTAACGGATTAGCGGATTAATTAATACGTTAATCCGCTAATTCACTAATATGATAATTATTCCATGATTGAAATTAAAAATATCGTAAAGTCGTTTGAAGGAAAACAAATACTTGGTGGTATTAGTGCTGTCATGGAGAGTGGTAAATGCAATCTTATTATAGGGGCCAGCGGTAGTGGAAAGACAGTACTTACCAAATGTATGGTAGGACTTTTTCAACCAGATAGTGGCGATATTATTTATAGCGGACAGGATATGAGGGCTATGGATGATGATGAGCGTAAACAGTTGCGTACAAAAATTGGAATGTTATTTCAAGGTTCTGCCCTATTCGATTCTATGACGGTAGAACAGAATATTTCTTTCCCTTTAGATATGTTTTCCAAACAAACATCTGCCGAAAAAAAGAAGCGGGTAAATGAAGTATTGGAAAGAGTAAACCTTAAAGATGCCAATAAAAAATATCCTTCCGAACTAAGTGGAGGTATGAAGAAAAGAGTGGGTATTGCCCGTGCAATTGTATTGAACCCGCAATATCTTTTTTGCGATGAACCCAATTCCGGTCTAGATCCTCAGACCTCTTTATTAATAGATAAGCTGATTAAAGAAATTACTACCGAGTTTAATATCACTACCATTGTAGTTACCCACGATATGAATAGTGTGATGGAAATTGGTGATCATATTGTATACCTTCATCAGGGTTTAAAACAATGGGAAGGAAATAATAAAGAAATCATTTACAGCGACAATCAGTTGCTGAACAAATTCATCTTCGCCTCCGAATTCTTACAGGATGCTAAAGAGATGAGAATGATGGAAGACAAGAAAAGTAATTAGCTAATTAGCTAATGTGCTAATGTGATAATGAATACAAATTCAACACTTAACATTTAGCATTCAACATAATATATTCTCATGCTGCTATTACCTCTTCCCTTACAATATGCAGTCTTAAAATCCTTTTCTTATTATCATCAAAATGACAATGAACAGCATCTATCAAAGCTTCTTTGAGTTCATTAATAGTATCCGCTTGTGTATAGATGGAAATACCCAACCCTTTGGCTATAAATCCTCCTTCAGGACTTTCTTCCACCATAAAAATCAGTTCTTCCATTTTGCATTATTTTGAAAACAAATATATCCATATTTAATATACCATAGCATTAAACTTTCTGATTAAAAGTCATTTTACAACAGCAATACAATCACAATTATTGAAAGTACATTAATAATGTATTTTGTATTTCATTAGCAATTCTCCATTTTCCATTATCAATTATTTTTGGGGCGTTGCCTTCGGCCGGGCTATTTTCTCCTATCTTTTTGTGCCACTATTTCGGCAGCATTTATAGCAAGTTGTTAGTGGCACAAAAAGGATATTCCCCTATAGCCCTAACGCAATACAAAAAGCCCCGGAAAGTAAACCTCCCAGGACTTTTGTATTCCAATTATTAATTCATAATTCATAATTGGCTGTTTGTATTCATTAGCACATTAGCACATCAGCTAATTAGCTAATTAGTATTATATCTGTCCAAAAACACCAATAGTAACTTCTGCACTCCAGGTTCCATGATGAGCACCTTTTAGCAAATAAATTACTTTGTATTTCCAGGTCTTTCCTACACCAAAAACAGGAAGTTCAGTATGGTCGGTATAATCGGCATACATGCTCGTATCCAGTTTACAATATCCTTTTCCATCACTAATATCTTTCCATACTTCATACCCTTGGAATATACCTTTTGTAGCATGTAAAATAGGATGACCTCCAGTTGTAATTTTGACAGTGAGGTTTGGAACAACAACCGTTTCTTTTTCGGAGGAGTCTGGTTTCATAAACCCAAGTATAATACCAATGTCTCTGGTAAATTTAGGGCTGGAAACACAATGTTGAATAAGATCAGCAAACTGAGCCCTTGCATTACCCAGCGAAATGGTTGGAGGCACTAAATGCAAAGCTGGTGCTTTGGGAATCTGACCCATTAAAGATCTGGAAGGTCCCTTATGCAACTCCCTTTTATACTCCGAAAAAGCATGTGCATAGGTTTGAATGTTATTCTGGTCATCAAAAATAATTTGCACAAAATTGCTGGTTGTTTTAAAATTGGCAACCTCGTCTGCATCAAGAGAAAGTGTAGTTATCTGATCGGAAATATTTTCAGCACATTGATTAATTTGTCTTGCAAAATCAGTAGCGGATTCTTCAATAAATGTTTTCATATTGTATATTGTTTCTTTGGAAAGATATTATGTAATAATTAAGTGAATTGTAGCGTTAAACAAAGCTTCTTTGGTTCCGGGGGATATATAAAAAACAGCTAACAATTTCCGGCAATGATTTGCCCTATATTTTCCAGTGTTTAATAAATCCTGAAAACATTTTTTTAATGCTCCTCTACTGTCCGGCATTATTGGACAAGTTTTAGGCATGGAACAAAAAAGCTTCGCCATGGTATAAAATAATCCCGTCATAGTCTGACGAGATGTTTTCAGGCTTTGAAAAACCTTTGTCGTAGTATGGCGAAATGTTGTTGGACTATGACGAAATATTTTTACAGAATAAATAATGTCCGGCAGACTTTGGCAAGAAGTAGTTGGATTAAATAAAATACTTTTCAGGTAAAATAAAACATTATATACAGCGTAGCTAACTGAATGTAAACGAATAGAAGTAATATGATTAATTGGGTGTTCTTGCCTTAAGCGGCACTTTATTGCTAAAGATTTGTCGTTTACCCTGATTAAAAAAGGGGCTGTACATGGTGGATTTTGGTAGCCCACCTTTGACCTGTTTATTTTCGTGGCACAAAAGTATGGGGTAATGGGTTTACAATCATTATATATCTTAAAGTCCCTTATGGTTTACTTTACAGTAAGCCTATAAGAAACAGATTATTAATTATTACTGAGCATCTACAATTGCTTTAAGTCTAGCGTTTTCCTGCTCCAACATTGCAATATACTTTTCTTTATAATCATCAGTGTGAAAGTGCATATTTTCTGCCTTAGCAAATACGCCTTGAACTAAATGATTATTAGAGGTATTAAATATTTGAGTTGCATCAAAGTTTAGAATCTGAGAAACATCTACTTCTAATATTTTAGCTATTTCCTGTACACGAGAAATAGTAAGGTCTATTTCGCCCCTTTCTATTTTGCTATAATTGCTAAGGCTCATATTCAAATCACCAGCAATCTTATCGCGGGTAATGTTTTTCAGTTCCCTGAACTTTTTTATATTATCACCTATATTATCCATGCAGTAAAAGTAGCAAAATAATCATTAAAGTAGCAAGAAAGCACTGAAAATAAATTTTTCAATGAAGTGTTAAAGGGACTTTTGTAATCTAAAACTTAAAAGTCTGGCTGCACTTTATTAAAACCAGCTACGAGAAGCCGAAAACGGGGAAGAGTAGGTAAAATAATTATGGAAAAGATGTTCGTAATAGGAGATTATAGTATTTGTAGAACCATAATTGGGATTAAAGAATACAAACTTACAGTGTTCCAAAACGACAAAACTGTATCTCAATTCGAAGTGAGTTGGCAAAGTAATAATAGCGACGTAATAGCTCATAGTTATAAGATAGCAAAAAAAGATAAAAACCTGCCCGAAGAGATTAATAATCGAATAAATGAAATATCAGATTGGTTAATCGCTTTCAACGATTTTAATGAACACTAATCCACAGAAAAAGATATATAATTATTGTATATGAAATTTAAAACTAAAATAATTCTAGTTTTATTATTACTAACACTACAGTCAAGAATAATAAAAGCGCAAGTAAACATACAAGATAGTCTTGCATTAGTAGATTTATATAAACGAAACGGCGGACAAAATTGGACTAACAATACAAATTGGGTACAATTTAATATGCCAGTAAAGACCTGGTTTGGTATAACGATTACAAATAATAGAGTGACTAGTATAATTCTAATTAATAATAATCTCAGTTATATAATTCCATCATCGATTGGAAACTTAACAATGTTGAAATATTTGTATTTAAACATGAATAAATTAGTTGGTTCTATTCCTCTTACCCTAGGTAACTTATCTAATTTATATTCTCTTGATTTAAGCTCAAATAGACTTACAGATTCAATCCCATCTTCATTAGGTAATTTAAACAGCTTGTCGTCATTAGAATTGTCAGACAATTTATTAACTGGATCTATCCCAACTTCTTTTGGAAAATTAACCAGCTTAAATAATTTATCCATAAATAGAAATAAATTAAGTGATTCAATTTCCTCTTCTTTAGGAAATGCTTCTAACTTAAAAACTATAGGTTTATCATATAATCAATTAAGTGGCAACATTCCTTCTTCATTTGGAAATTTAACAAATTTAACAAACTTAAGTTTGGATGGGAATCAGATATCAGGTAGTATCCCTACTACAATAGGCAACTTAACAAACTTAACTGAATTATCTTTAACGTACAATAAACTAACGGGCTCAATACCTTCTTCATTTGGGAACTTATACGGGTTAACATACTTATATGTCTCAAACAATATGTTAAGCGGACAAATACCCTCTTCTCTTGGATATTTGACAAATATCATCAACATGGATTTAAGCCATAATAATCTCAGTGATTCAATTCCTTCTACTATTAGCAACTTAACAAAGCTCATTCCAACATACAATATTAATATTAGCAATAATAATCTAACATTTAATGGATTAGAATATATTATTCCATATAATATATTCCCAAATAGTCAAACTTTATTGTACTACTCTCCACAAGCTGTTATTCCACTCAGAAGAATAGGCAATAACAAATTATCAGTTTCCGTTGGCGGTTCTCCTAACAACTATTTTAAATGGTATCTAAACAATGGAATAATTAGCCAAGGATACGGAGATAGTATTATCATAATGGCCAAAAATGGGTATTATCATGTAGTTGTAACGAACCCTTTTGCTAAAGATCTTACTTTATACAGTGACACTTTGACACTAACAAATTTACCTCTTAAAAAAATTGACTTACAAGCAGTTAAAAGTAATAATAAAGTATTGTTAGAATGGGAAACCTATGATGAATTAAATACTGCATCTTTTACGATACAACACAGTATAGATGGAACTACATTCGATAATATTGGTTCTTTATTTTCAATAGGCAGTGGAAATAATTCCTATAGATACACACATATCAATCCTAAAAATAGCTTAAACTTTTATAGAATTGTTAGTATCGATAAAGATGGTTCATATAGTTATAGTGATGTTGTTTCCGCTAATTTAAACGACAATAACATACTTACAATCTATCCAAATCCAAGTAAGAATATAATAAGCATTAAGTCTAATCATATTGCATCTGTAAAACTAATAGACAATATAGGTAGAGTTGTTAGTGTAGATAAATTTCAAGACATAAATAATCCAACAATTCAAGTACAAAATTTACCATCTGGAATTTATTATGTAATAACTCAAGACATTAGTGGTAATACAAATGGTGGAAGTTTTATTAAAGAATAAATAATACCTAGATAAATTATGACTAAAACAATATCTAAAGTTAAGGTAGTTTCTATGACTTATCCTTCATATTCAAAGATACGTTTTTATGAAAAATCGGAAGATGAAAATAACACTGAGACATGTTTTTATGAGGAGGAAGGAATGCTCAATGTCATTTTAGCCAAGTATGGAATATCTAATGATAATGATAGCTTTGATGTATCACATTTAATTAAGAAACAATGTATTGCACGTAAAGTGGATGGCAAAATTGTATCTATAGAAATACTATGATGTAAAAATAGAACTACTATTTGCAATGCCTTGGTTTTGCCTGGCAACAACGAAGTACCCCACAAGTAACAGCATACATAATAACTATCGGAGTCTAACTCGTCACTGGTTGCACCTGAGACGCAATATATAGTAGCTTATAGCTGCATTGTAAACAAAAAAAGCACTGCCTATTAAAAATCGTGGTGCTTTTTTAATTTAAAAAGACAAGATTTTAATATCAGTATTTTTGTACAAAATAAATATCATGGGATTGGTATACGCTGATTTAGAAATAATTAATACTATAGATATAGCTTTAGCTAAAAAAAGTATTATAGGTGAAGAAGAAATTAAATCATTAAGGGTAAATGCTTTGGTTAATACTGGTGCTTATAATATGTGTATTAATGAAATAATACAATCTCAATTAGAATTACCTTTTGTTGAAAAAAGAACCGGGGTATTAGCAAACGGTGAAATTGAGACTTACGATTTAGTTGGTCCACTTACCATTAAATTTAAAAACAGGACTACTATATGTAATGCTTTGGTTTTGCCTGGTAATAATGAAGTGCTTTTAGGAGCAATTCCAATGGAAGATATGGATGTGATTATAGACCCTAAAAAACAAACACTGGAAGTAAACCCTGAGCACCCATATTTTGCTCAGATGAAACTTAAATAAATAATATTTATTTCCCTTTATACCCTGTATTAACTCTTGCCTCTTTGCCTATTGCCTCCTTGCCTTGCCTAAATTATTGCTGCTGTTGATGATGATGTTCTTCCTCCTGATATTCGGGAACTTCTTCTTCGTCTTTCTTTTTAGACGACACTGTTTTCATCTGCACATTATTTACTTCCTCAAATACATGTCCATCTTCGTAGCCTATGGATACATATACAGAAAGAGTTTGTTTGGTAAGTCCTTTAAAGCTTCCTTTTACAGGAGTACAATCGGTAAAATTCTTTCCTACTGCCAGCTTAATATGATTATCGGAAACCCATACATTATTGGTAGGATCAATGCCCGCCCAACCATAGCCAGGAACATACGCTTCTACCCATGCATGTGTAGCACCCTCGCCTCTCATACCATCTTTATTGGGACAGATATAACCGCTTACATACCTGCTGGGTATACCCATAGAGCGCAGTATCTGCAACATTAAATGCGCGAAATCCTGACAAACACCCGACTGATGTTCCAGTATCTCATCTACCGTAGTTTCGATAGTGGTAATGCCCTTTATATATTTAAAATGCTTATAAATATGATGGCAGCATTCCTCGGTAATCATGGCTATTTTATCGCCCGCTACCAATTCTAATGCCTTTATAATATCCTCTATTTTGTGTTGAGAAACTATGTTGTCAGCTTTACTCAACTCCAGTAGTTGTAAGTTGTTGCCAATATCCACCTTTAAATCGGCAAGAGTGGTAGTTACCGAAACAGCAGCAGTAGTAGGCTTGATAGTCCTTACAGTAAGCTTGCTATCTACCACCAGTTGCTTATGCAATCCCAGTATATTAAACAGTCCTACTTTGTTGCCCCAGTAATCGTTGTAAGTAAATACATCAGGGTTGTCGGTAATATCAATCTCGTGCATTAGCAATTCCTGCTCCTCATTATTAAAAGGATAAATAATAATGGCATTGTTGCTCTCTTTTACCGTTCGGGTGTACTCGTATTTGGTAATGTGA
>JBAXVH010000150.1:0-4044 GCA_037129215.1 Bacteroidota bacterium
CATTATCACTAATGAAATTAAAGTGGAAGGTGCTTTAAGAAGTGAAGTTCAAATGAACATCAAACGTTTATTGGATATTGCTTGTTACAGAGGTCTTCGTCACAGAAAAGGACTTCCAGTTAGAGGTCAGCGTACCAAAACCAACAGTCGTACCCGTAAAGGAAAACGTAAGACAGTTGCAGGTAAGAAGAAGGCAGCTAAGAAATAGTTTACCATCTCCAATTTGGCATAATAACCCGATTGGAGATTATTTATTTTATAAAAATGCTGGATAGTTCGGAAGAACAGGAGGCATACAAACAGAGATTACCTCGTAAAAATTATGGCAAAACCATCAAAAGCACAGACCAGCGCGAAGGCCGCTGCGAAAAAAAGAGTTGTAAAAGTAGATGCAGCAGGTGATGTACACGTAAGCGCAACTTTTAACAACGTTATTATCTCTTATACCAACAAAGCTGGACAAGTAATATCTTGGTCTTCTGCAGGTAAAATGGGTTTTAGAGGTTCTAAGAAAAATACTCCATATGCTGCACAAATGGCATCTCAAGATGCAGGTAAAGTAGCATTTGATGCAGGTTTGAAAAGAGTAGATGTTTATGTAAAAGGACCAGGATCAGGTAGAGAAAGTGCAATTCGTGCAATTACTCAATCTGGTATTGAAGTTACTTCTATCAAGGATATCACTCCATTACCACACAATGGTTGCAGACCTCCAAAGAAGAGAAGAGTATAATTACATTTCAATTATTATTTATTAATAAAGGATATAGAATTCATTTTTTAAGATTTTTATAGATTCTATATCGTCACCAAAAAATCAAATTAATTAATCATGGCAAGATATACAGGACCAAAGACAAAGATCTGTAGAAAATTTGGAGAGCCAATTTTAGGAAACGGTAAATGGCTTACAAAAGACAGCGTACCACCAGGACAACATGGTGCTACAAAAAAACGTAAAGCAGCTAGTGAATATGCTGTACAGTTGAAAGAAAAACAAAAAGCTAAGTACACTTACGGTCTTTTAGAGCGTCAGTTCAGAAAGACTTTCGTTGAAGCTAGTGCTATGAAGGGTGTAAAGGGTGAAAACCTTATTAAACTTCTTGAAGCTAGACTTGATAACGTGGTTTACAGACTTGGATTAACTTCAAGCCGTCCTGAAGCTAGACAATTAGTAGCTCACAAGCACATTGCTGTAAACGGTATTGTTTTAAATATACCTTCTTGTCAATTAAAACCAGGTGATATAATTACTTATTCTCCTAAAACTTCTTTGAATACAGCTATTCATAGTAAGTCTAAAGGAAAGAATCAGAAATTTACTTGGGTTGACTGGAATGAGAATGAAAAGAAAGGAACTTTTATCACTTATCCTGAAAGAGAATTCGTTCCTGAGAATATCAAAGAACAATTGATTGTAGAGTTGTACTCTAAGTAATTGTAATTAGATTTCAAAAATAATTTTGTAGTCCATATAGGATTACATCACAAATAAAAGCAAGATAAATGGCTATTTTAAGTTTCCAAAAACCTGATAAAATTGTTCTTCAGAAAGCGAATGATTTTGAAGGAGTATTTGAATTCCGTCCTCTAGAACCTGGATACGGTCTTACTATTGGTAATGCTTTGAGAAGAGTATTATTGAATAGCTTAGAGGGATATGCTATCACTGGGTTGAAAATTGATGGTGTAGACCATGAATTTGCAACTATTAAAGGAGTTACTGAAGATGTTACTGAAATTATTCTTAATCTTAAACAAGTAAGATTTAAGAAGAAAGGTGACAATGACATTGCTTCTGAAAAAATTAATCTTTCTATTAAAAATAGTACAGAATTTACTGCAAAGAACATTGCTGATGCATGTGTAAACTTTGAAGTAATGAATCCTGAATTATCTATTTGTACTTTAGATAGCTCTGCTAAAATAGAGATTGAATTATACATCTCTAAAGGAAGAGGATATGTTCCTTCTGAAGAGAACAGACCTAAGGAAGCAGTATTTGGTTTTATACCTATCGATTCTATTCATACTCCAATCAAGAATGTGAAGTATGTAATGGAGCACTATCGTGTAGAACAAAAGACTGATTTCGAAAAACTTCTTTTAGAAGTAATTACCGATGGTACTATTCATCCTGAAGAGGCTGTTAAACAAGCTTCCAGAATTTTGATTCAGCACCTGATGATTATCACTGATGAGAATATCACTTTCGATAGCAAAGAAGACAAGAAAGAAGATGTAGTTGATGAGCAAATTCTTCAATTACGTAAAGTATTGAAAACACCGTTAGAAGATTTAGATCTTTCTGTACGTGCATTCAATTGCTTGAAAGCTGCTAAAATTAATTCTTTAAGTGAATTAGTTCAGTATGAACAAGAAGATTTGATGAAGTTCAGAAACTTCGGTCAAAAATCTTTAAGTGAAATTGAACAAGTTTTACACGAAAGAGGATTGAGCTTTGGTATGGATCTTAGAAAATTAGGTCTAGATAATCTAGATGCTTAATTCTAAGTAATAAAAGAGTATATTATTTAATAACCGCTGAATTTATTTCAGCAACCATTTACATTCCTGACACGGTGTAGATGAAACATAAAAATCAATTTTATGCGTCACGGAGATAAAGTAAACAATTTAGGAAGAAAGAAGGCACACAGAGAAGCCCTTTTGATGAACTTATCATCACAGCTTATTACGCACAAGCGTATTGTAACTACTTTGGCTAAAGCTAAAGCATTACGTAAGCACATTGAACCACTTATTACTAAAACTAAGAAAGGGGTTACTAAGGAACAAATAAGTCATCAACACAGAATTGTATTCAGTTATTTGAACGACAAATCTGCTGTAAAGGAATTATTTACTGTAGTTGCACCTAAAGTTGCTAACAGACCAGGAGGATACACAAGAGTAATTAAACTTGGAATACGAGTAGGGGATAATGCAGAAATGGCTATGATTGAATTAGTTGATTTCAATGAAATCTACGGTAATTCAATAGCAGTTGCTGGAGATACTACTGCTAAGAAAACAAGAAGAGGTAGAACTAAGAAAGTTGCTGATGCAACTGATGCACCTGCAACAGAAGCTTCAACTGAAGCTGCTGAACCAACTGCAGAATAGTTTTAACTTAGTTAAATATTTTAAGAGCGCTACAATTAATTGTAGCGCTCTTTTTGTTTGATGCAAATTAGCTTGTTGATATTTTATGAAATAACTCAAAACAAAAAAGAGAAGCTTCTTAGGCTTCTCTTTTAGTTAATATTATGATATGATTGTATTAATTGAATTTAAATTCTTTTACAGCCTCATTAAGACCATTACTCAATGGAGTTAACGGTAACCTTAATTCATTTGCTAATAAGCCTTTTTGATGCATAAATGCCTTTACACCTGCCGGATTGTTTTCAGCAAACATTAAGTGGTAAGCTTTCAGTAATGAAAAGTGTATAGTTCTTGCTTCAGCAAAGTTGCCTTCTAAACAAAGATTAATCATTGCTGCAAATTCTTTAGGAAAGGCATTAGCAGCAACACTTATAACGCCTGTCATTCCTGCAGCGATCTGCGCAAGACTAAGTCCATCATCTCCACTTACTACAAAAAAATCTGCTGGTTTGTTTTTGATAATATCCATGCACTGTTCAAAATCTCCACTGGCTTCTTTAATACCAATGATATTCTCTAAAGCAGCTAAACGAAGTGTAGTTTCTGCAGTAATATTTTTATTGGTTCTGCCAGGTACGTTGTATAATATGACCGGTTGAGGAGATGCTGCAGCAATTGCTTTGTAATGCTGAAATATTCCTTCCTGAGATGGTTTATTATAATAAGGTGACACACTTAGTACAGCTGAAGCTTTTTCTAAGGGATAATATTTTAAATCCTCAATAATCTCCTGTGTATTATTACCTCCAATACCAACTACTACTGGAACTTTTTTATTAACTTTTTCGTAGGTGAAATTAATAATTGAAGTCTTTTCAGTTTTAGTTAAAGTAGCAGATTCACCTGTCGTACCGAGTGTTACTATATAATTTACGC
>JBAXVH010000151.1:0-4018 GCA_037129215.1 Bacteroidota bacterium
CACTTATACTGGGATTATGTCTGGCAGCAATGGCTACCGGAATCTTTATCTCGATGAAGATTTTTCATATCCCCGATATTACTACCGATGGTAGTTATACCCTGGGTGCTGTAATTACTGCTATCTGTATTACCAAAGGTTTACATCCGGTACTTACTTTACCCATTGTAATGATTGCAGGTGCACTTGCTGGTACTATTACCGGTATTATTCATACCAAGCTAAAGATAGATGCTTTATTGTCGGGTATACTGGTAATGACAGCACTGTATTCGCTTAATCTTACTTTATTAGGTCGTTCCAACGTTCCTTTATTAAATGTAAAAACAATCTTTACCACTCTTCCTGTTTTTTTGAACGAAAACTATCAGCAACTATCCATTATCCTGTTGCTTGCACTCATCATTATATTCAGTATTTCTTATATCCTTAAAACAGATTTTGGACTTAGTATGCGTGCTGTAGGCGATAGTCCTTCCATGACGAAAGCATTGGGTATTAATAATGATACGATGAAGATTATTGGGTTGGCCATTGCTAATTCTCTAACTGCTACAAGTGGTTATCTGGTGGCACAATATCAAAACTATACCGACATTAATATGGGTATAGGTATTGTAATTACCGGACTGGGTTCCGTATTAATTGCCGATACCATTATACAGAAATTTGCTATCAATAATATCATTTTACAGTTGGCATTGGTAGCAATAGGTTGTGTTATTTTTCAGCAGGTGTTGGCATTCGCACTTACCCTGGGTATTGATCCTAAGTTGCTGAAGTTTATTACTGCTGCTTTTGTACTGATTATTGTTTCCATCACCCGTTTAACCAGTATTAAAAAATGATAGCATTAAACAATATAAATAAGGTATTCAATGCTGGTAAACTGAATGAAGTAGCTGCGCTTAAAGATATTAATATTACTATAGAGGCGAAAGAGTTTGTAGTAATTATTGGGGCTAATGGTAGCGGTAAGAGTACTTTAATGAACATTATTTCGGGTGCAGAAAAACCTACATCGGGCACTATATTAATCAACGATAAAGACGTAACTGATATACCCGAATATAAACGTAGCGAATGGATTTCGAGGGTATTTCAGAACCCATTGAGTGGTACTGCTCCTAATTTGAGTATAATAGAAAACTTTAGATTAGCTGCACTTCGTACACATTCTAAAATGCTTTCGGTAGGCATATCGGAACAGTTTAAAAAGACGGTACAAGATAAAATATCGATGCTGGACATGGGACTGGAGCATAAGATAAACCAACCTATGGGTACTTTATCGGGCGGACAAAGACAGGCACTTACTTTATTGATGAGTGTAATGGATACTACCGAAGTATTGCTACTGGACGAACCTACTGCAGCATTGGACCCTAAAACGGCTCATACTATTTTACAAGCTGCAGAAAAGATTATTCAACAGTTAAATCTTACTGCCATCTTTATTACCCATAATTTAAAAGATGCACATCAGTATGGCAACCGACTACTCCGCCTACAGGATGGTAGAATTGTAAATGACCTTAATGCTGCTACCAAAAGCAGTTATACTCCTGCTGATTTGCTGGAATGGTTTATATAAAAAATAAAGTTACCGGTTTCTAGTTATCGGTAACTGGTAACTAGAAACAAAATACGTTACAGTGATAATTCTAAAACTAACTTAATTTATACCCATTAACAAAATAAAAGGTCTTTAAGACGGATATTTGCCGCTTCATTTAAAGATGTACATGGCTAAACACAAAATTATCAATGATCCGGTTTATGGTTTTATAACTATTAATGATCCGCTTATTTTTAATATAATAGCCCATCCTTTTTACCAACGTTTACGTCGCATACATCAGATGGCACTGGCTTATCTGGTTTATCCCGGAGCTGTTCATACCAGATTACATCATTCCCTTGGAGCCTATCATTTAATGTGTAATGCTATCAATGAGCTAAAAACTAAAGGGGTAGCAATAACTGCTGAAGAAGAATCAGCTACAAAGGCAGCCATTCTATTACACGATGTTGGTCACGGACCCTATTCGCATGCATTGGAAAACGTGCTACTCCCCGGAGTTCATCACGAAGCCATCAGCTTGCGTATCATGGAACATCTGAATGCAGAAATGGATGGCAAACTGCAGTTAGCGATTGATATTTTCACTAATAAATACCCTAAAAAGTTCTTGTACCAGCTTATAAGTGGTCAGCTGGATGTAGATAGAATGGATTACCTTACCCGTGACAGTTTCTTTACAGGTGTAAGCGAAGGGGTAATAGGGTATGATAGAATAATAAAGATGCTGGTAGTACAGGATGGCGAACTGATGGTGGAGGAAAAAGGTATTTACAGTATCGAGAAGTTTCTGGTATCCCGCAGACAGATGTACTGGCAGGTTTACCTTCATAAAACAGTGTTGGCAGCCGAGCAAATGCTTAAAAAGATAGTAGAAAGGGTAAAATACCTAATGGATAAAGAGGTAGATTTATTCCTGAACCCATCTCTACATTTCTTTCTGAAAGAATTTAAAGGAAGCTTAAACGAGGAGGCTTTAAACCATTTTCTTCATCTGGACGATGTGGATATGGAGTATGCCATTAAGTGCTGGAGCAGCCATTCCGATACCGTATTAAGTACCCTTTGTAATAATCTTTTGAACAGAAAATTACTAAAGGTTAAGATTCAGGCAATGCCTTTTACAGAGGCTGAATTGAAAGAAAAGACAAAAGAGGCACAATCTTTGTTGTCTTTTTCTGAAGAAGAGATTAACTATTTTGTGTTTACCGGAGATACAAAAAACACATTATATAAAACAGGAGACGAAAGAATAAATATATTATATAAAGACGGTTCCGTTAGAGACATTTCCGATATTACCGATCCGCTGATCCATAAAACGGTTGCGGCACAAGTAAAAAAATTTTATATTTGTTCAATAACTTAGAATACTGAATAGAAATTACTGGGGTAATTTCTGTTTTGAGAAACATGATAAAAACAATTTATGGAGTTTTCAGCAGATCAGATAGCCATGATAATTGATGCCAGGGTTGAAGGCAACCCTTCGGCGGCGGTGTCTTCTTTTGGTAAAATAGAAGAAGCTGTTGCTGGGCAATTATCCTTTCTGGCAAACCCTAAATACGAAGAATACCTATATAGCACCAATGCATCTATTGTAATTATTAATGAAAGTTTTGAATTAAAGCAACCTGTACAGGCTACCTTATTAAGGGTAGAAGATGCTTATTCTGCATTTGCTGTTCTTTTAAATAAATATCAGGAACTACAAACACAGCAGCTTTCCGGTATTCAGCAGCCTTCTTTTGTAGCCCCTTCCGCTGTATTGGGAGACAATGTTTTTGTTGCTGCATTTTCCTATATCAGCGATAATGTGAAGATAGGATACAATGTAAAACTGTTTCCTGGCGTATTTATTGGGGAGAATGTAACCATTGGCGACCATTGTATTCTTCATCCAGGCGTAAAGATTTATAAAGATTGTATAATAGGTAAGCATGTTATTATTCATTCAGGTACTGTAATTGGAGGAGATGGTTTTGGTTTTGCACCAATGGCTGATGGTACTTTTAAGAAAATACCTCAAATAGGCAATGTTATTATAGAAGACTATGTAGAAATTGGTTCAAATGCTACTATTGACAGAGCCACAATGGGTTCTACACTGATAAAGGCAGGTGCCAAACTGGACAATCTGATACAAGTTGCCCATAATGTAGAAATAGGAAACAATACTGTAATAGCTGCTCAGACAGGCGTAAGTGGTAGCACTAAAATAGGCAATAGTGTAATGATTGGCGGACAGGCAGGCATTGTAGGGCATATTACCATTGCAGATGGCAGCAAGATAAATGCACAAAGTGGAGTTTCTAAATCTATAAAAGTACCTGAATCTGTAGTTACAGGTACTCCTGCTTATGAATATACAGCAGCTTTACGTAGTCAGGCAATCAGTCGTAATGATAGCGGCAAGTCAAAATGACCAAATCATCT
>JBAXVH010000152.1:0-4010 GCA_037129215.1 Bacteroidota bacterium
CAAGAATGCTGGAATATGCTCAACAAGCTAAAGATAGAGGATTGAAAGTTATTATTGCAGGAGCGGGAGGTGCAGCACATCTTCCTGGTATGATTGCGGCTATTACTATTCTGCCAGTAATAGGAGTGCCGATTAAATCGTCCAATTCAATTGATGGATGGGATAGTGTTTTAAGTATTTTACAGATGCCTGGTGGCGTTCCTGTAGCAACCGTTGCTTTGAATGGGGCTAAGAATGCAGGTATCCTTGCTGCACAAATAATTGGTACTCAAAACGAAGAAGTAGCTCAAAAACTTAAGGAGTATAAAGCTAGTCTTGAATCTGATGTTTTATTGAAAGTTAACGCCTTAAAAACAAGCTGGAATAATCAATTTGATTTGTAATGCTATCTGATGCTATAGTTACTATATGAAAAAATTATTTACCATTTATTGTCTGTTTTTATTTGTAGGTGCATCAGCCCAGCGTTTTCCCGATGCTGTATTCCTACCCAATATAAGAACCGCTAAGTTGTTCTCTCAGAATAACCAGGAATCAATGGCTATTGTCCGACTTAACTCCACCGATTTACTGGAACTTCATTTTGATGATGTTGATCCTACTCCAAAGAATTATTATTATTCACTCGAACTCTGCAATGCAGACTGGACACCTGCGGATGTAAATACATTTGATTATATCAGTGGCTTTACACAGGTTCATTTAAGCGAATTCAGACCTTCTTCCATTACTCAATCCCGTTATATTCATTACCAGACACTTTTGCCAAATAAGAACTGTATGCCAACTAAAAGTGGCAACTATATGTTGCGCGTATTTCTGGATGGAGATACTTCGCAAGTTGCGTTTACAAAAAGAATGTTTGTGGTAGATTATAATAAAGCAATGATCTCAGCCATTGTTCAGCAGCCTTACGATAATCAATTAAATAAAACACATCAGAAGCTTCAGTTGAGTGTAAATACAATGGCATTGAATCCTATTAATCCTCAACAACAAATTCAGGTAGTTATTCTACAGAATTATCGTTGGGATAATGCGGTTAGCAATATTATTCCTTCTTTTATCAGAGAGTCAATGCTGGAATATAATAGCGAGGTTGATTGTCTTTTCCCTGCTGGCCGGGAATACCGTTGGGTTGATTTAAGAAGTTACAAATTCAGTAGTGAACGGATTGATAAAATAGACAAAGAAGCAAACCCTAACGAAGTATATTTAAGAGCCGATGGCGTAAGAACAAATATGCGCTATATCTATATGGTGGATTATAATGGTTGGTACGATATCAATACTACCGAAAACATTAATCCCTGGTGGCAAACTGATTATGCTAAAGTCCACTTTTCTTTTGTGCCACCTAATAACCAGCCTTTTACGAATAGGGATGTATATATCTTGGGCGATTTAACAGGGAATAAACTGGGGAATTCTGGTAAGATGAAATTTAATGCTGAGAAAGGTATTTACGAGAAAACATTGTTATTAAAACAAGGATATTATTTCTATACCTATGCAACCGCTCCTCAAAAAGTTACTTTCCCTGTGGGGGATGTTTCTATTACCGATGGTAATTACTGGGAAACAGAAAATGAATATACTGTATTAGTTTATTACAGATCGTATAATGGTCGCCATGATGAACTGGTAGCACTTTCTACCGTAAATTCAAAGAATCTTTCTCTTAGAAACTAATTATTGGGATCAGATTTCATTAGGAGAACATTGAATTTCAATCATTAATTATAGTTAACAAATAATTAACTAAAATTATCCTGTTTTCAGGTGCTCTTAAAACTGAAAATATTTTTAGGTAAGAATGGAAATTAATGGTTGTTCCTGATGAAAAACATAATTATTTTTCTCCATTTATTATTTTGAATAATGTAGTGCCGAAAATTTTTGGTTTTTAGTTTTTTAAGGGATATAAAGAAAAAATAAAGAGCTGCTTTCTATGACTAAAAGCCTTTGTAAAGTGATAAATATGACTGAATCTTTGCATCAGATTTAATATTAAATCGCTTATTATAAATTTATATACCATGTTAGTAGTATCTCAATTAAGTCAGGCAGCCAACTTCAATGATTCTCCAATGATTGTTGCGAGTGTTATTGCTTGTGCTGCAATGTTCTCTTTAATCCTTTTCAAAAAAGGTGCTAAGAACATCTAATAAATCTTATTGATTTAGAAATTATTTAAAGCCATTCTGATATTCAGAATGGCTTTATTATTTACCCTCTTTTAAGTATGGCTGCATACATAGTATCGGCATAGTTATTATATCCTTCCAGAATAGTTTGATGCAATAAGGTATAGTTAGGGTGTTTATCATGGAAATAAGTTATAACTTCCTCATTCTCCGCTTTTAAACAGGAACAGGTTATATATATCAGGTAACCTTTATCCTCCAGACTGGAAGCTATATTAGTTATAATTTGCTTTTGACGTTCTGCAAACTCTGCAATAGTCGTTTTATTAAAGGTACTTAAGTATTCAGGTGTTCTTCCCCAGGTTCCACTTCCTGTACAAGGCACATCAGCTATTACTATATCAAACTTATTTTTAGGAATTGATTTACTATCCAGCGCATTTGCTACAAAAGAGTTGAAGTCTTTAATACCAGCACTTTTAAAACGTTCATTTAAGTTAGCTATAATAGACGCCCTGATATCGGATACAGTTAAAGTAATATTAGGAATGTTATCGTTTATCAAAATAGATTTTCCACCGCTTGCTGCACAGCAATCCCATACTCTTAAGGCTGCTCCTTTATTACTGATATAATCAAAAATGGTAGCTACCTTTTGAGAGCTATAATCCTGTATTACAACTTCTTCATTCAGCTTCAGTATGGTTTCAAGTGAAGTAGCATTACTAAATGCCAGACAGTTTTCTGCTATTAATTGATAATCAATTTCTGCTGCTGCTAATTTATTCAGAACAGCAACTTTCTTGCCTGGTCTTATTCTTACAAATAATTTAGGCTGAATAAAATGTGACTGTATAAATCTATCTACATTTATTCCATTAGATAATTCTTTAGTTGAAAAGGGTAGGAGGTCTTCCAGAATAAAGGAAGGATATTCCCTTTTTACTATTTCAATCCTATCACTTATTTCATTTGGCCAATCATTTATAAAAGATGCTGCAACAAGCTCTGCTGCATAGGCTGGCATCTTATCATTACTTAAATAAATAGCCACCAGCATTCTGGTATTAAAGTCTTTATCAGCAATACAATTGCCTAATCTAAAATAAGTATAGGATAAGTGAGCAATGGACTTTCTATCCTTGCTACCATGCTTCTTGTTTTTACTAAAATAGTCCTTCAGATAAATGGAAAATGGCAATGAACTTTTATACTCATTTATTAGCTTTTCCACTACCAGAATATGTTTGTGTATATAACTCATCGGGCTAAAAATAAAGAACCTCCCATAAATGAGAGGTTCTTTTTATTTTGAATTGAAATTCTATAGTTATCAGAACAGTCTATTTGTACATAATATCATAGTACTCATGTGCCATTCTGTTACTGTCAAATTGATGACGAACATCTTTCATTCCAGTCTTTACAATATCTCTCCACTTGTCTTTATGATCATAATAAGCTGGTAGGATTTCGTTCTCTAAAATATCGTATAATTTATCCAGATCATAATCATCCTGTGCTTGGGTACCCATGTTATCGTAGTCTGCTTTTGGAACTACAAAAGAGTTTTCGCCATGCTTAGCAAATTCTGGTATCCATCCATCATCAGTAGAGAAGTTGATGGCAGCATTCATAGCAGCAGTCATACCACTGGTACCACTTGCTTCACGAGGTACTCTTGGATTGTTTAACCAGATATCAGCACCTTGTTTTAATCTGCGGCTAAGGAACAATTCGTATCCAACCAATACTGCAACGTTCTTATAGTTTTTACTAAGATGTACCAGATTGTTGAATTGAGAAATTGCAGGATAATCTAATGGATAAGGTTTTCCAGCCCAGATAATCTGTACAGGATAT
>JBAXVH010000153.1:0-4006 GCA_037129215.1 Bacteroidota bacterium
GATAACGAATCAGTATATAAAATGTATAAAGGATCGGTAGCATCTACCGGCACACAGCTGGCCGGAGCAGATTCCTGCATCAGTTGTTGCATGTCTACATCGCGCTCTTCATCCATATAGCACATCATGCCTTCGCGCTGATAAACAATTACGTGGTTTGGCTTATGATAAGCCTCCATAATAGCATGATCGACCAAAGGTTTGTAAGCAATCTTTTTATCTACTTCTATACCATAAGTGGCAGTGATAATGGCCTTTGGTTCAGCATCATCTATACGCACAGAAAGTTCGTGCGGGGCAAAACCACCAAACACTACACTATGCACGGCACCAATACGGGCACAGGCCAGCATAGCCATTAAAGCCTGCGGAATCATGGGCATATAAATAACCACTGTATCGCCCTTTACAATACCCAATTTTTGTAATCCACCAGCCAGTCTTGCTACTTCATCGGTCAGTTCGGAATAAGAATATTTACGAATGGTTTTTGTTACCGGCGAATCATAAATAAGAGCCGTCTGATTGCCTCTGCCATTCTTTACATGGTAGTCAAGACATAAATGCGCAGTATTCAGTTTACCGCCTTTATACCAGCGATACAGATTGTTTTCTTCTTTGGTTAATATGTTCTCAGGAAATTCGAACCAGTCTATATCATGCGCTTTTTCTCTCCAGAAAAGTTCCGAGCTATTAATACTCTTAAAGTATTCTTCCTGATAAATATTGCGGTGTGCTTCTTTTACTTTGGTTAATACCCCTTCTACCTGCTGAATAAGATTGCGGGTACTAAAAGGTTTGGTAATGAATAAATCGGCACCTAGTTCATATCCTTTTTTAATGTCTGAATCCTTTGTTTTTGCAGACAGAAAGATTACCTTAATATCGGCCAGAGCTGGCGTATTCTTTATATGTTTACAGATAGCATAACCATCCACATCGGGCATCATAATATCGAGCAATACCAGGTGCAGGGGACAAGAATTAATGATGTTTAAAGCCTCGGTACCATTGCGGGCAATCAATACATCGTAGCCATTCTTTTTCATCAAAAACTCCAGAGACATCAATATGTATGGATCATCGTCCACTACCAATACTTTGTGCTGATTCTTTGTCATGATATAACTTTTTATATTTTAGAGGAGACAGGAGAGAGGAAACAGGAGACAGAATAATTCAAATACAATTGAACAACAGAGACACGGTGAGCACCGAGTAACACAGCGTATTTTTTAAATACATTGAACACAGAGAACCGCATGCGGTTAATGCAATAATTATTTAATTTGAACAAACACATTTGAATCAATTTATACGTTTATGTTGTAGGTATTTCTACTTTAAAGTTGGCTCCATGCCCTACTTCACTTTCCACCCATATTTTACCATTATGCATTTCTATAATGCGCTTACAGATAGCCAATCCCAATCCACTACCCTCGGGCTTCTTTAATGTTTGATTCTTTGCCTGAAAGAACTTATCAAAAATTAATTCATGCACTTCTGCAGCAATACCTTTTCCATCATCTATTACCTGCACCAGCATAATATCGGTATTGCTTTGTAGGGTAACCGTTATAAATGCATCAGCATGTTTTACAGCGTTGGAAATAAGGTTATAGAATACTTGATTTAATAAGTCTTCGTCTCCTTTTACTGCAGGCATATTGAAAGGAATTTTAAACTCCAGCTTAATTCCTTTTTCGGTAACAAGCGATTTAACTCTATCGCCTGTAGCATATAATAATGCTGCTATATCAACATTGGAAATATTTAGTTTTGTTCTACCACTTTCATAGCGCTCCAGATTCAATACCTGTGTAATTAAATAACTTAATCGCTGGGTTTCTTTTACCACCGCACCCAGGTATTCATTTTTCATATCCTCGGGTAAATCAGGATTGTCATGTACTATTTCGCTCAGCGCTCGGATAGAAGTAAGTGGTGTACGAAGCTCATGGGTAACAGTATATAAAAACTCATCTTTCTGTTCATCTATCTGCTTCAGTTGTTCATTGGCTTTCTGAAGCTGATCGGTAGCTTTCTGTAACTCGTTCGATTTCTTACGAAGCTCTTTATTGGTCTCCTTCATCATCTGACTTTCGTGTAGTATTTTCAACACTTCGGTCATACTTAGTTCTTCTTCTTTTACTACACTCTTTACCATGATTCTTGCAGATGCAGAACCAATAGCTCCTGCCAGAATTCTTTCGGAGAAATTTACAAGAGCAGGATTTGCTTTTGTAGTAGTATTGATATTGATGTTTTTCTTTTTGGCATAATTGTTCAGAATAACATCTGTTCTTTCTTTGCCAATAAAATTGTTTAATAATACTTTTAAATCAGGAATATAAGCAGTACCCTTCCAGGCAATAGAATCTTCGGCAGACTGACGGGAATACTTAAAAACATCCACAAACATTTCGGCCTGATAGAACTCTTCGGTTTCTTTTTCGGTTATCAGAGAAATACTTACAAAGGCGATAGTATTAAAAAACATACTCCAGAAAAAGCCATGGGTTACAATATCCAGCCCATCTAAACCAAACAAAGAAGTTGGTTTAAGCATAGTCATTCCAAAGAGACCATTCTGGTTTACAGCGTCGAATAAAGGTCCGGTAATAGAGGGGAAAATTAAGGTATAAAACCATACGGTAAATCCTATCAGTATACCAGCAACTGCACCTTTTTTATTTGCTTGTTTCCAGTAAATACCGCCAATGATACAGGGAGCAAACTGCGCTACCGCAGCAAAAGAAATAAGCCCGATAGATACCAGTGAATATTTTTCTGCAATCAGTTTATCATACAGATAAGCAAAGAATATAATAGCAACAATACTGGCTCTTCTATTAAACAATAATATGCTACTGATATTTTTATCGATATTAATTTTAAACTTTTTAAAAGCCAGCAATACTGGCATTACTATCTGATTGCTGATCATGATACCAAGAGCAATGGTTTCTACAATAATCATACTACTTGCAGCAGAAAAGCCTCCAATATAAACCAATAGTGCCAGTAGTTTATTGCCCGAATGCATGGGCAATGCCAGTACATAAGTATCGGGATTAATATGCTGACCATGAAAAATAAGCGAGCCTCCAAAAGCAATTGGTATAACAAATATGTTAATTACAAAAAGGTATAAAGGAAAAAGCCAGGTAGCTTTTATTACATGATTTTCTTCAATATTTTCCACTACGGAAAGGTGGAATTGACGAGGCAGAAACAACACTGCCATCATGGATAGAAACATTAAGGCAAATGTCTGGAAATACATGTTACCCCCTTTGAAAGTAAGGAGTTGTTTCAGTTGATTATCAGCAGCAGCTTTCTGCATAATATCGCCAAAGCCATCAAATAAAAAGTAGGTAACAAATATCCCTGCAGAGATAAAAGCAATCAGCTTTATAATAGATTCGAATGCTACAGCCGCCACAAGTCCCTCGTGCTTTTCCGTAGCATCAATTGTTCTTGTACCAAATAGGATAACAAACGCCGCAAGCCCCATGGCTATATAGAATGTAGTATCCTTAAATATATTTAAGTCGTTATTTGATTGATTGATGGCGCCATTTAAAATTTCTATGCTACTACTGATAGCTTTCAATTGAATAGCGATGTAAGGAATAATACCCAGCACACATAGCAATGTAACAATTATTCCTAAGGAGATATTTTTACCGTATCGGGTGGAAATAAAATCGGCGATACTGGTAATTCTTTGTGTTTTTGATATTCTGATAATCTTTCTAAGAAGCAGAATAAACAAAGGTGCAATTAAGGTGGGGCCAATATAAATAAACAGGAATTCCAATCCTGTAACAGTAGATCGGCCAACACTACCAAAAAATGTCCATGCTGTACAGAATACCGCTAAAGACAGCGAGTATATATATGGATTATTAATAATGCTTTTCTTTAATCTGGCACGTACTTCTGCATAATATCCTATTGCAAATAAGGATATTAAATAGAAAACAGAACTTAATATGAT
>JBAXVH010000154.1:0-3983 GCA_037129215.1 Bacteroidota bacterium
GAACAATAGATGATTTACCTAAAATAGTGGTTGGTAAAAAGATGATAAACGAAGACGGCTATTTTGTACTGGAACATACTCCCCGCAATAATTACGAGAAGTTTGAAGGCTTTGCTTTTTGTAGAAACTATGGCACTACCCTATTTTCTTTCTTCGAACGTGTAGCGGATTAATTCATTACCTAATTGGCGGATTAGCGAATTAGCAGATTAATTAAATAAAGTATTTTTCTTGAATAGGATTTTAGTGTCTATAGCTTCTCTCCCACTACTACATGATAATCGAAAACGAACTCTTTCTTCATACAGATTGTCCGGAGTGTTTTTATACCACAATCTTCAAAAAGCTGAATGTACTCCTCGAGATTATACTGATGAGGATGCAAAATATCGCCTGGTATTAATTTAAAAAATGGCTGTAACCATTTATGGTTATGCGCATCGATACTAATGATAATTTTAGCCCCTTTTCTGGCAGATTTTACCAGTTGCAAGGTAGCTTCCTTAATGTCTTTAACGTGATTTATTGCATTGATGCAAAATACTACATCGTATTTATCGGTATCGTTAAATTCCTCTAAAGAAATAGTATTAAACTGTACAGATGGATAAAAAGTCTTTTTAAAATGCGGCAAGTCTGTTTCATAGGCATCCAGTAAAGGATCGAAAGCGGTAGTTTTCTGATTAGTGAAAATCATAAATATCCCGGCAGGACCACAGCCAGCATCCAATACCACTGCATTATTATCTACAGGAACAATATCTTTGAATTTATCGTAAAAAGATTCCCAGTAATTCCTTTTCCATTCCAGATAAGTTGATGGATCTTTCTTACCCAGATAGTTTTGCCACCATTTACGTTCAAACCACTGAGCTATCTTCCATCTTTTTGTAGATACATTCATGCTTAAAAAAGTTGTTGCAAAGATGAAAGAAAAATACATACCATCAGATTAGTTTATTTTAAAATAGCGTGTAGGTTGAAACAATAAATTTCCACTTCTTAATATCCTATGATTATAAAAACCTATTAGTATTGTACATTTGTCCTTAATCTTTTATTATTGAATAAGTGCTATTAACATGAAAAAAGAATATAAATTAATCTTATACGTTCTGTTTTTTGCTGTACTCTTAGGCGAATGTTTTCTTGTACTAAAGGCCGGAAGAGCAAGTCATAATGTATCAACATACTCTGAATACATCACTTTATCGAAATACCGACTATTTGTAAGACCATTTCTGGTAATATTACTAGCTCCTTTTGTTTTTAAAAGATATGGCAACAACTACCGAGACTTTTTTCTATACCTTGGATTGTTATGTTCTTTTTTAGCCGATGTATTTCTTTTATCGCAGTTTTCTTATTTAATATTTGCAGGATTTTCAATGTACGCATTATCCTATCTTTTATTGGCTGAATCTTTTAACAGACTTGTGAAAAGAGTGAAGTATAAAATATCGAGTTTATTTGTTTTCTTGTTAGTAATTACGGTAATAATTGATGGTTTACTGATAGCATTGCCTGGATGGTTTGATACATTAAAGTATATTTTACTAGCAGCCCATGTTGCTGATTTAATATTCTTTATAAATATTGTACTTAAATTGAGAGTAAAGCTAAAAAGCAAAAAAACTATTCAGTATATATTAATTGCTATGTGTTGCATTACATTCTCTAATATTATCTATGGTATAAGTGGCTTAGTTTTTAGCTTTAAACACAGTTCTTTAGATGTGGCAACAGCATTTTTCTACGGATTATATCTTTTCTTTCTTGTAAACAGTATTTCTTACCTTAAAGAAAGACAGCAACAAAAAGAAGGCAACTTCGAAGGATCTGCCGCTTTATAATGTAAATTAGGTATAAATATTAATCTGCAATAACCAGAAAAGTATAAAAAAAGGATGCCCTTGGGGTAACTAAATAAAAATACCTGTATTTCTTCTACATAATACAGGCAATTTAGCGGATTATATCCTATTTTCTTTTACTTTCGCGGCGTTAAAATCAAAACATGGCTGGTCAATTAAAAGAAGTACGTAATAGAATTAAGAGCGTTCAGAATACGCAACAAATTACAAAAGCAATGAAAATGGTGAGTGCAGCAAAACTGCGTAAGGCTCAGGATACCATTATTCAAATGCGTCCTTATGCTAAAAAGCTACAGGAAGTGCTTTCTAATATTGTAAGTAGTTCTGAAGGAGATACACCTATCAAACTTGCTGAAGTAAGACCTGCTGAAAAGGTTTTATTTATTGTAATTACCAGCGATAGAGGTTTGTGCGGAGCTTATAATGCAAATGTTATAAAGCTTACAAAGCTTACCATTGCCGAGCAATATGCCGAGCAAAACAAAAAAGGGAATGTTACCATCTGGAACATTGGTAAAAAAGGATTCGAAAGTTTATTGAAACAAGGATACAAAACAGACGAAACCTATAAAGATATATTTCTTCATTTAAGTTTTCCAAATGTTCAGGCTGCTGCTCAGGCTGCTATGAAAGCATTTGAAAACAATGAGTTCGATGTAATTGAAATAGTGTACAGCGAATTTAAAAATGCAGCTACACAACGTTTTGCTGTAGAAAGATTTTTACCTATTCCTAAAGTTACTCCAGCAGCAACTACTAAGAAAAGTAATACCGACTTCATATTTGAACCTCAAAAAGAAACTTTGATTGCAGAGTTGATGCCAAAGATTCTAAATACGCAACTTTATAAAGCTGTTCTTGATGCAAATGCCAGCGAGCATGGTGCAAGAATGACTGCAATGGATAAAGCGAGTGAGAATGCAAATGAGTTATTGAAATCATTGAAAATCTCCTACAACAGAGCACGTCAGGCAGCAATTACTACCGAATTAACAGAAATTGTAAGTGGTGCTGCTGCTCTGCAAGGTTAGTTTTAATAAATAATTGTAACGTTATATGGCTATAGAAATCTCCTCAATAATTCCTCATATTGAAGTATTGATATTTGCGAGCGATAAGCCATTAACTGCGCTGGAAATACTGGAACTTATTAATAATGCTTTTGGCTTTCTGGAAGATAGGGTTTCAATAGAACAGATAGATGCTGCGCTGGAAGGTATAAAAGAGAAATACAGCAGCGAATTTTATCCATTTGAAGTAAAAGAAAGCGGAGGTGGATTCCAGTTCCTTACCAAACATAGTTACCATAAAACAGTAGTACAATTAAACGGCGATAAGTTTTTAAAGAAACTATCTACAGCCGCAATGGAAACCTTAGCCATTATAGCATACAAACAACCTATAACTAAAGGAGAAGTTGAGCTTATTAGAGGTGTAAACAGTGACTACAGCATTCAAAAATTACTGGAGAAAGAACTTATCCTGATTAGTGGAAGAAACGAGGCTTTGCCTGGTCATCCGTTAATTTACAATACAACTAAAAACTTCATGGATTATTTTGGTATCAATACTCCAAATGATCTCCCTAAAATTAGAGAAGTACTCGCAGATCAGATTATTCAACCATCGTTGATGAGTGAAATGGACTTTAAGTCTGATACTGGTGAAAACTATAACGCTGAAACTATTTCAACAGAAGATTCTGAACAAATAGACCATTCTGATTTCATTATAAATGAAAATGGGGAAATTATTCCTACTGAAGAGGAAGGAGAAACTAAGGAGCCTGAAGAAGATCCTAGCTAATTGTACTAATATACTCTTAAAAAACATTAAGACTATTCCTAAATTAGTATATATCTTACCTGATTAAAGTAATATTTAATCAGGTAGATTGCATAATAGTACTAATTAAAGTTACATTAGTACTAATTAATGTTGTATTAGTACAAAATGATTTTAAATTCTTCCAAATTGATTTTGAATTAGTACTTAATCATTTCATATAAGTACAAAAAGACTATGTATTTGTATAAAATATAAATGTATTAGTGCAGGGCAAACGCATCTAAATTATACTACTATATGCTAAAATGAGCTACAATACGT
>JBAXVH010000155.1:0-3956 GCA_037129215.1 Bacteroidota bacterium
CTAGTATGGCAATTAAAATACCAACAGCAATCATGTACAGGAATCTCTTTTTTGTTTTAAACATAACTTCTGTTCTAAAACTGTAATTTATAAGTAAAATTCGGAAACAACCCTAGTTGATACGTAGTACTTATTGCCTGTAATTTAGAATCATACCCCTGAGAAAATACATTTTGATGATTGGTTACATTCTGTAAGTCTAATGAAAAGGATTGTGACAGTTTTCTGACCCCGCTATTAAAGGTATATCCTAGTTTTATATCCATTCTAAAATAATTAGTATATCTCGAAGAATAGGCATTACTGGATAATTGTTCATGTCCTACTATTTGAGATGCGGCCAAATCAACTGGGGTATAATATCGTCCTCCTGCGTTTGTAAATTTAAAATCCAGGGCAATCTTATTCCTTTTATCATTTCCTACTTTCCATTCCTTTCCTGCTAAAATATTATACACGTATTTGCCATTAAACGCCGTATTTCTTTCTATGCCATCACTGGCTGTATATTTAGATTCGTATAATGAAGAGGTAAATAAAGCATAATAACCCTTGCTGAAAAATTTCTCAATAGTTAACTCTAAACCATAATTTTTTCCTGTGCCATTATTAACCAAATTGCTTGTAGTATCTGGCTTGAAACTTACTCCGGTATTCAACATAGAATAACTGCTAGAATAAGTTGTAATGGGTACATTGTACAATTGCTGATAATAAACTTCCGCTTTCAAACGCCAGTCTGTAAATGGTTTCAAATCATACCCTAACACAAAATGATTACTTTTTGTGAAGCCTACATTATTATTAGTATAGCTATAGGTACCATTTGAATTTTGTGTTTGCAAAAAATAAACATTAATAGGTTGCATTTGAGAATGAAGTCCATACCCAAAACTTAAACTGCTATTATTAGTCAAATCATATTTCAATCCTAACCGGGGTTCTATGGAAGAAGAATTATTGAGAAACAATTGTTGGGCATGCAAGCCTGTATTTAAAGTTAATTTTTCACTGATGTTATATTTTGTTTCCGCATAAATCTGCGCCAAATTAGTATTTCCAGTATGATCCCAAATTTGAGTCCAGTTTGAACCTAAACCCATTTTGGTTCTATAATATAAATTCACAGCAATTAACTCATCCTGTATACCAACTTTTAAGAACAATCTTGAATTTATTTTGGAATTATAAGCAGTACTGAAATGATACCCAGTTTTTGCTACGTTATTATCTTCCTTAGTATATGAGGTACTAGTTGGTCTATCAAAATCATACCCAGTTTGTAGGGTCTTAGAATAGTTAATTCCTATCGTTGTACTGATAAATGATTTATTGTTAATTTGTTTAAAATGATTGAATCCCACAATTCCAATCTGGCTAGAAAAATCTACTTGATTTCCATTCCCATATAATGATCCAGAACTACCTCCATTTATATTAATGGTGCTTGTAGCCAAAATGCCAAACATAGAAAACTTACCAAATTTAGTAGTGCCACTATTTAGTTTGAATGAGAGGTCTTGATATGAAGGTGTAGAAGTAGTTCCAATATTGATGCCAACTGTTTGAGCTAGACCTGCTAAAGAATATCGGTAACCAACTAAATAGGATGATCCATTATCTTTTTTTATGGGCCCTTCTGTGGTTGCTTCTAAACCAGTTATCACACCTAATTGTACTGTAGTTTCTCTTTTTTTGGAATTACCATTTCTCAAGCCCAAATCAAAGACACCTGAAATAGCATTACCATATTCCGCAGGAAAAGCAGATGTGAAAAAATCAGAGTTTTTTAAAAGATTAGTATTTAAAGCACTTACTACACCACCGGTAGTACCAACTGATGCAAAATGATTAGGGTTTGTAACATTCATGCCATCAATACGCCATAAAACACCAACTGGAGAATTTCCCCGAATAACGATATCATTTCTACTATCATCAGGTGCGCTCACACCTGCAAAATTTGCTGCCAATCGTGCTGGATCACTCCTACCACCTGCATAGCGATTTACTTCTTCCATCGAAAATGTTCTGGTACTTACAGTAGAAAACTTACTAATAAAAGATGCTTTACTTGAAGATTTTACCACAACCTCTTTTAAACTTTTAAATGTTTCTACCAGGGAGATATCCAAAATAACCTCTTTACCAGAAGTTACCACAACGTTAGGTATGGTAACAGTTTTATATCCGGTATAACTGATATCAATGTCATATCTATTGGGAGGGATATTCGATAAAAGATAGTTTCCTAAACTGTCGGCAACAGTATTTTTTTGCAAAGAAGTAATTTGTACTGATGCTCCCCTCAAAGCTGTTTGTGAAAGTTTATCGGTAACAACACCACTGATATTTTGCATATTATTTTGCCCAAAAGAGAAATTGAAAATAAAAAGCGTAACGATTAAAAAAAACTTATCCATAATATATTCTCTATTTAATGTTTCTTACCAATCTCACATAGTTAAGTACCCTTTCTTCTCCTACACCCGTTCCAACAGTCTTCCTGTCGAAACGCACAGCACCAGCACCGTGAAGGTTTTCTCCGTTTCCATCTTCTGCCTGTCCAAAAGCCACATACCATGCTGAAGGATATGAACCATTTGCTAATGACATAGCCGAAGTACTTGTCCAATAATAGGGATAGTCAGCTTTTCCTCCATCGTTTAGAATACCTGTACACCGGAATACTGCATTTATTGCCGGACCTACATTGGCTGTGTTTGTTGCATAAGGCGAACGTGTATAATCTACAAGACTTTGAAGTTCCTTTGTATTAGGAAGACGCCAATCGATGTGACCCAGATAATTTGCTTTATTCTGCGTTAGCGCATATGCCAAAGCATGTTCCCAATCAATGCCAGAACCGTTGTCGTTTTGTTGCCACATCAGACCGGTAGCTAAATCGGAAATAGTACCATCGTTGTTGTTTTGTAATAAATTGACGCCGTATGAAAGATTGCCGCGTACACAACGAACAAAGTGTTTGGGACCTACGCTGATACTATACGATTTAATATGTCCGGTGCCAAAATTCACACCAAAGGCAAGTTCTGCTCCGGGTGTTTCCCCGCTTACATTGCCCATTACACCGGTATATTTATCGCTACTCCAGAATATTGCGTGACTAAGGTCTTGTTCATCAGTATATTTAATGTCAAAATATTTTGTATCAATATAAGGCCATCCGACACTTACATTCCATAAAGAGTATAGCTCCTTGATGGTTGGCACTCGCCAGTCGCTATAGCCCCCAAAGTTTTGTTTGTTCAGATTGTCAACTTCCGTCTGAGTTTCTCCCCAGTAATACATACCGCCAGAAGTTGGTTTTTCATAACTTTTCTGCCAGGTTAAGCCGGTAACTTCGTCTTTTACTGTTAGCCCATCGCTGCTTTTTGTGTAAACAGGAGTTGTATGTGAAAACTGAGCATCCTGTCCGAAAAAGGCTTCTCCGAAAACAGGGGTTATCAAGTTGCCGGAGGCATCCCAAATTCCGGTTTGACTTGTGCCTACAATTGGATAGCTACTAGCATAAGCCGCTGCTCTTTGAACAGTTTGTAAATCTGCTACATTTGATGAGTCAATACTTTTTTTACATCCAGCTAAATTCATATTCAGAAGGATTAATACAGCTATCAAAACTGTTTGAAAATTCATTTGATTTACTTTTGTTTTCATACTCTGTATTTTAATACCTTAATAAGTAATAAGTCGAGTAAAACTAGCTATTGGATATGCTTGTAGTAAACGAGAAATGGTTGAATTGTAGAATAAATTGGTTGACTTGTAAATGATACTATCTCTCCAACTGTATTAATCTTTTAAAAGCAAATTAATATCTGCTTTAGCTCTCACTACATCTTGATATAAAGTTGCATTGTATATACCACGTATTCTTCCAGCCTTATCAATGAGCAACATTGATTCTGTATGTAAGAAATCAGAAGAATCTCTTT
>JBAXVH010000156.1:0-3902 GCA_037129215.1 Bacteroidota bacterium
TGGATGCTATATCGGCACATATAGGTACGCACTTTGTTTCTTTTAAAATAGAAACACACGAAGAAGAGTTTATAAATACTATAAAGGAAGCTATTAGAACGGGCGACATTATACGTACACAGATTACCCCCGATAACCTTAAACAGGTTTTTGATAAATGGGTAGCAATGATAGGCAGGGAAATAAAAGGCGTAAAGGAAGAAGATTATGCCCTGCTGTTCTTTGCCGATATAATGCACGATGGCACCGTATCGACCCATAATAATCTACCTGCCGAACTACTGCACAAAAACAATGCGCCTGTATTTAGCCTTGGCGGACACTTGTACGAGCTGGGCAATAAAGAAGGCTACCGACAGTTCTGGACTATTTACCATAAGCCTCCAAAGGCTGAGTATAGAAACTATTTGCTGGAACGCAGAGATAGTTTGATACCACTGGACGAACGTAGTTTTAAAGGGGCATATTATACCCCGCTGGCTGTGGTAGATAAAGCATACGATAAGCTAACAGAAACGCTGGGCAAAAACTGGCAGAAGGAATATATAGTATGGGATATGTGCTGTGGGGTAGGTAACCTGGAAGTAAAGCATAGCAACCCCCGCAACATTTATATGAGTACGCTGGATGCTGCCGATGTAGATGTAATGAAAGCCACTAAAACCTGTGTGGCGGCCGAAAGGTTTCAGTACGATTATCTGAATGATGATATAACCGATGAGGGTATTATAGATTATTCGCTAACCAATAAAGTACCTGTTGGATTACGTAATGCAATAGCAGAAGGAAAGAAATTATTGGTATTGATTAATCCGCCTTATGCGGAGGCAACAAACTCCGCTAATGCAAGTAGTTCAAGTAAAGGTGATGAAACCACTACTAAAACAGGAGTTAAGAAAACTAAGTTTGCTTCTAATGGAATGAATAAATATGGCAAAGCAAGCAATGAACTATTCATGCAGTTTATCGCAAGAGTTGCTTTAGAGATACCTAATGCTACACTAGCAATTTTTAGTAAACTCAAATATTTAACTTCTCCAACATTAGAAGATTTTAGACAATTATGGAAAGCTAAACATATAGGAGGATTTGTAGTTCATAGTAAATCTTTTGATGGCTTAAAAGGTGAATTTCCTATTGGTTTTTTAATTTGGAAAACCAATATGAGTGATAATACAATAAGCCCAATTAAAAATATTAATTCTGAAGTATTAGACAAAAATGTATTACCAATAGGTGAAAAAATATTTTATTCTGCTCCTGAATCAGAATTACTAACCAATTGGATTAAAAGAGTTAAAACAAATAAAGATGATATTATACCACTAAAAAACGCAATATCACCTGCTACATCATCAAAAGATTTAAGAGGAACAAAATGCGCAGATGGCGCAATCGCTTGGCTTAACTGTCCTGGAAATGACATTCAACAAGCTAACCTTACAGCAATATTTTCGTCAGGGTTTAGTAGCGGTAGAGGATTCTTTATTACAAACGAAAATATTGATAGATCAGCTGTTTTATTCACAGTTAGAAGAATCACTAAACAAACTTGGCTTAATGATCGTGACCAATTCTTACAACCAACCGAACCATTAACCGAAGAGTTTAAAACAGATTGTTTAATATGGATGCTGTTTAATGGCAGCAACCTTACCGCAAGTGCCAACGACCTGGAATGGAATGGTAAAACATGGAGTATTGTAAACCATTTTATACCCTTTACCGAAGAAGAAGTAGGAGCACCCGAAAGATTTGAGAGCGACTTTATGGTGCAATATATGGCTGATAAAACATGTAGTGCCGAAGCAGAAAAAGTATCGGAAGAAGGTAGAAGATTGTGGCAAGCTTACTTTAAAGAAACCGATGTAAGAACAGTAAGAGACGAACTAAAACTAAACCGTGCTGATGTAGGTTGGTATCAAATAAGAAAAGCATTGCAGGCAAGAAATGCCAGTGGAGATTTTGTACCCGTAAGTTTTAAGCCATTTGAAGAAGCTTATAAAGCATTAACCGAAAAGTTGCAGCCAATGGTATATGAGTTGGGTTTCTTAAGAAATTAGAAAGTAGTTACTCCCGTCATTGCGAGCCTGCGAAGCAATCACAGTCAATTTATGTAAGCCATTTAAAACAACTGTTTACACAGTAAGAACAGGTTTATTTTTCTAACTCAGATTGCTTCGCAGGCTCGCAATAGCGGGGATACCGCAGTTGCAATGATTTTATTTGTGTTTATTTTTATGGGTATGGTGGGCATAAATTTGAATGTGGTTCATTTCCGTATTGATTTGGTGGTTGTCCGGAGAGTGATGTTGGTTGTTTTGAATGTGATTTATAGCTTCGAGATGCAGATGTTGGTCTTCCATAAGTAATTGCTTGTCACCAGCATTTTAACCTTGAACGTCCAACGATTGACTTTGTTCATCCGTATACTAATTTTAGACATTTATTTGTAATTTGTGGGCATTATTTCTTACACTTTGGTTATCCGCCTTAAGGATTATTCCATCCGGACAATGATTTATTTCTTCCGCAGCTTGATTTTTCTCTTCCGGAGCCTAATGTTTTTCTTTCCAGCTTTCCTATTTATTAATTTACCCTTTAAAAGGTACGAAAATGTGCGATTTAAAGGCATTTTGATGTTAAAAAAAGCTATAAAATAACTTAATCTGGTGATAAGGGAGATTATTTTAAGATGGCTAATAATTAACAGAGGCAATAGTAGTATATCCGAATTAAAGAAGTGCTTTGTATGACCAAGCATCAATTTTCTTGCTTGAAACAACACAAAAATGTTAACACTAAAACAGAGTAATGAAGTAACAAGAGGCAACAAATTATTTATCTTTTTGAAAGCTGCCATTTTAATTTTTACAAGCTTTAAACCTTTTAAAAAAGTTTACGATAATTTTATTGTAAACTATGGCAACATGACTACTGAGGCTAAGAAGAAAACCCCACACGCTTCTGGTAATACTGATGTAAAAACAGAATTGAAGAGTTTGATTGCTTCAACACTTGCTTTGATACTAAGTACTACTCTGGAGTATGCTAAAGGGATAAATGATTTAATGATGATTTCTAAAGTTAGCTTTAGCGAAAGCCAGATTCTGTATATGAAGGATGGCGATATACTGAACTTCATTTCTCAATTAAAGAAAGATGTATTTACAGATGCTTTATTTCTGGATACCTTATTTATGGAAAGTGAAATAACTGTAGATATGATTAATGCTTTGATGCTGCAGGCTACCGACTTTACCAAGATGATAGGTTCGACAAAGGTGATAGACTCTGCTTCTACTATTGCGAATGACAATATGGATATTTGTACTACCAAGATTCATGAAAATATAGTTTCGATGGATAATCTGATAGGCAATTTTCTGACTGATCATCCTGACTTTGTTTCGGGATATTTTATTAATTCGGCACTGGAAAGCCTGGGAACGAGACATGAAGGTTTTGAAGGGGTGGTAGATAAGAATGGTATTATTGAAAAGGGATCGATGGTAAGAATTGTAGGTACCGACAAATCGACTGTAACAGATTCTGATGGTCATTTTATTCTTATCAGGATTAAACCGGGTACTTATACGGTAATTGCGAGTAATGCGGCCGGGGATTCGAAGACGATGACGATAGTGGTAAGGTATAAGCATATTGAGGTGGTGAATTTTCATTTGGAGTGAGAGATTAATTAGCTAATGTGCTAATGTGCTGATGTGCTAATGAATACAAATTTTAAAGGCTGAATGCTTGACGCTTAATACAAAATACAGTCCTGGGAGGTTTGCTTCCGGGACTTTTTTTATGCCTCACCCCTTACCCCTCTCCCAAGTGAGAGGGGAGTAAAATCTTGACAATTATAAATAGATTTTTCTGCTACATTTCATAGGGCT
>JBAXVH010000157.1:0-3898 GCA_037129215.1 Bacteroidota bacterium
AAATAGATATTGTAAACCATCACTGATAACTCTTTGTATTGGATTGTTTATTACTGCTTGTACCAACAACGATAAACCTGCAGAAACACCTTCTACCCCTACCACTGCAGATATTGTTCCAGTACAGATGCCCTATACAGTAGTGAAAATGTATCCTCATAATCCAAAATCCTTTACCGAAGGACTAGAATTTCATGATTCATCTTTATACGAAGGAACCGGAATGGAAAAAGAAAGCCGTATGGCAATTGTATCTTTATCTACCGGTAAAGACCTGAAAACCTTAAAACTATCCGACCAGTTTTTTGGAGAAGGTATTACCCTTTTGAATGGAAAAATATACCAACTAACCTATAAATCGGGAAAAGCATTTGTTTATGATGCCAAAACCTTTAAAAAATTGCAGGAATTCACCTACGAAGGCGAAGGTTGGGGACTAACCAACAATGGTAAAGAAATAATAATGAGTAATGGAAGCAGCAAGATAGTGTATCGAAATCCGGAAACTTTTACCGTTACCAGAACGATAGAGGTGTCCAATGAGAAAGGGGCGGTAACCAATATAAATGAACTGGAACTGGTAGATGGCTTTATTTATGCCAACATCTGGACTACCAAATACATCATTAAAATAAACCCAGCAACCGGTAAAGTAGAAGGCTATGCCGATTTTACTGGACTTTTGGAACAATATGTACCGGGTATAAACACCCAGCAGGTAGATGAAATGAACGGAATAGCCTATGATAGTGTAGGTAAAAGGTTTTTCATCACTGGTAAATACTGGCCAAAAGTATTTGAAGTGAAGTTTAACTAAATACAGGACTTAGGAGACAGGAGATAGGAGATAGAATAATACACCTAAATTATAAGTGTGTTTACATTGATAAAATGTTGAATTGCTTAATTGTTTAATTGTTGTTTCTCCTGACTCCTACCTCCTGACTCCTATCTCCTCTCAGAAACCTTACTAACAATATTTGCTTGTAATCACATTACTACTATATTTGCCGACCTAAAAATTATAGCACGTGGCGACTAAATTTTCGAAAGAAACGTATTTATACTGGTACGAATTAATGCAAATGATTCGACAGTTTGAATTGAAAGCAGAAGAGATGTATAAAATGGCTGGTAAAATCCGTGGATTTTTCCATGCCTACATCGGTCAGGAAGCAATTGCTGCAGGTTGTATGACTGCTACGCATCAGGATGATCCATTTATTACGGGTTACCGTGATCATGGTTTAGCTTTAGCAAAAGGTACTTCCGCCGACGCTTGTATGGCTGAATTGTATGGTAAAGCTACCGGTTGTAGTAAAGGAAAAGGTGGTAGCATGCACTTTTTTGATGTAAAAAACAAGTTCTTTGGCGGTCACGGATTAGTGGGAGCTCAGATTGGAACTGGAGCTGGCCTTGCTTTTGCAGAACAGTATAAAGGTACCAACAATGTTGTATTGTGTTTCTTCGGCGATGGCGCTGCTCGTCAGGGTATGTTGCACGAAACATTTAATATGGCTATGCTCTGGAAACTACCGGTAATTTTTATTTGTGAGAATAATAATTACGCAATGGGTACTTCTATTCAAAGAACATCCAATGTAATTGATATTTATAAACTGGCCGATGCGTATGAAATGCCAGGAGATAAAGTGGATGGTATGACACCTGAATCTGTGCACGAAGCAGTTGCAAGAGCTGTTAAACGTGCAAGAGAAGGAGATGGACCTACCCTTCTGGAATTAAAAACGTATCGTTACAAAGGTCACTCTATCAGTGATCCTCAGAAATATCGTACAAAAGAAGAGGTAGAAGAGTATAAAGATCAGGATCCTATCAATAAAGTATTGAATACTATCCTGGAAAACAACTTTGCTACTCAGGCAGAAATCGACGCTATAAATAGTAAGATTGACCACCTTGTTGAAGAAAGTGTAAAGTTTGCTGAAGAAAGCCCATGGCCAGATGACAGCGAAGTATATAAAGATGTATACGTAAACGATGATTACGTATTTGAGCAAGACTAAGTTTAATAAGTTTATTTTTTATTGATTAATATCACATTTATGAGTGAAAAAAACATGGAGCACGCAACAACAGTTGAAAAAGATCCATTATTAGAAGTAGAAAACGTTTGGAGCAAATACCAGAAACCGGTATTGTCTATTGCTGGAATATTGATAGTAGTAGTAGGTGGATGGTTTGGTTATAATAAGTTTATTAAAGAACCTAATGACCTTAAAGCTGCTGATGAAATTTATCATATTCAGGAGTTCTTTGCTAAAGATTCTTCCCGTAAAGTAATTGATGGCGATGGAACTGTAAAAGGTGCATTAAGCTTTATCAGTAAATATGGTGGAACACCTTCTGCAAATCTTGCACATTATTATGCAGGTATCAGCTACCTTAAATTAGGTGAATTCAGCAAAGCGGTAGATCACCTGAAAGAATTTAATACTTCTGCTAAACAAGTACAGATTGTAGCTTCAGGTGCACTTGGTGATGCTTATAGTGAACTTGGAAAGAAAGACGAAGCTATTGAATCTTACAAGAAAGCTGCCAGCGTATTTGTAAAAGACGAAGCATTATCTGCTGAATACCTTTTCAGAGCTGCTGCCTTAACAGAAACTATGGGCAAAAGCAAAGAAGCTTTAGAGCTTTACAAATCTATTAAAGAGAAATTCCCTACCAGCGATAAAGCAAGAACAGTTGATAAATATATCTACAGATTAAGTGTAGAACCAAACGACTTAAGTATCGGTAAATAATGGCTACACAAGGAAATACATTGTTACACAAAGGCATCCCCATTATTGAGGATGCCTTTGTAGTTATAGTAAAAACAGAATGGAATGCATACATAGTAGATGCCCTGGAAGAAGGCGCTATAAAAGTGCTGAATGCCCAGGGTATTAAACATAAAACGGTAGTAGTACCTGGTGCATTTGAAATTCCATTTATGATTAATTCTATTGCAAAGAACAGCAAGGAAAAAGCAAGTGCATTTATTGCATTAGCAACGGTAATACAAGGCGATACGCCTCACTTTGATTATGTGTGTCAGGGTATTACAAATGGAATTACCCAGTTAAACTTAGCGCTCGATGTTCCTACCATCTTTGGCGTATTAACTGTTCTTACAGAAGAACAGGCTATAGACCGTATTGGAGGAAAACATGGCCATAAAGGAGAAGAAGCAGCAATTACTGCTGTTAAGATGATTCATTTAAATAATTCAGTACTTGGTAATTAGTCTAATAAGTAAACTATGGACGTACACATTTTTATACCTTGTTTTATAGACCAACTTTATCCCAATGTTGGATTCAGTATGATTAAAATACTGGAGAAAGTTGGATGTAAGGTAATCTATAATCCCAATCAGACCTGTTGCGGTCAGCCTGCATTTAATGCCGGTTTCAGAGGGGAAGCAAAATCTGTCTGTACTAAGTTCCTTGACGACTTTAAAGAAGCAAATTATATAGTATCCCCAAGTGCAAGTTGTATAGGTTTTATAAAGAACTATATGCCTGAACTATATAGCAATACCTCTCAACTGAATCGTGTACAACGACTAAAAGAAAACGCTTATGAGCTAAGCGACTTTCTGGTAAATGTTTTGAAAGTAGAAGATCTTGGAGCCACTTTTGAACATACAATTACTTACCATGATAGTTGTGCCCAACTAAGGGAATGTGGTTTGAAAGAAGAACCAAGAAAACTATTGCGTAATGTTCGTGGACTTGAACTTAGAGAGATGAACGAATCGGAAACCTGTTGTGGTTTTGGAGGGACTTTTGCTGTAAAGTTTGCCCCAATCAGTACTGCTATGGCCGATCAGAAAGTAGCAAACGCTTCAGCTACTGAAGCTGAGTATTTAGTAAGTACAGATATGAGT
>JBAXVH010000158.1:0-3873 GCA_037129215.1 Bacteroidota bacterium
CTTAAGCATTGCATCGAACGAGAAAGCTGCTTTATGGCTGATTCAATCAGCCATAAAGCAGCTTTCTCGTTCGATGCAATGCTTAAGTCTCCCTGATATAAACTATAGTTTCCTCTTCCTTTTACTGAATTTACGGTCCAGTTGTCGGGAAGGAAAATAGGCATATACTGTATGTTTTTAGCATTGAACAGCGACTGATAAGTTGCAACATCCTTTTGGGTGACAGCTAATATAGGTGTATTAGTCTGTGCTATTTTCTGTTCGTATTTATACAGTAATCTTTCTTCTCTTTTTAGGTATAGTTTTTTAAAGAACAACTTTGTGTTCTGTGCAAGATCTTTATAATATTCGTGCTCTACATTATACAATCTAAGCATCATCTTTCGACCTGTAAACCTTTTGTCCTGCAGTATGTAAGAACACTGTAGTCCATCCATTATTATAGGATAATCGTTTTGCAACAGATTATTTATCAGTTGTTCATTCTTACGCGAAGCAACTATATGTGGTAAGCCGGAAAGCAAACTGTTTATTGCAGATGTTCTTGGATAATAGTCTACACTGGCACAATATTTAAGCAGCTCTTCCTGCGGTTTTCTATCGCCGTATTCAAAGCAATGTAAATGTATCTGAACACCTTCTTTATGCAGTGCTACGAGTTTATAAAATAAATCGTATACGCCACCATAGTCCACCGGAAATGGAATGGTGAGGGATATTATATGAAGATGTTTTTCCAATATGCCAGTAGTTTTATTTCCTCACTTTCCCAGTTATACACTTCTTTAGCAGAAGCAGTATTTTGTTGTAAGGTTTGCTGTAAATCTTTGTCTGTTAATAAACGATTCATTGCAGCAGATATTGTTTCGCTCTTTACATCGTCTATCATCAATGCAATATTATGCTGATCGTTTATTATTTTATATTCGGGATAATTTACACATAGCTGCGGTATGCCTGCCATGATATAATCAAAGAAACGATTGCATAAAGAATAGTATTGATTCAGTCCTGTAGCTTCGAATAGTGTAAGTCCGAAAGCAGCTTTAGGTGTAATAGTTTTTAATTCATCGGGAGAAACATAGCCTCTCATTTCTACTTTATCTTCCAGCTTATGGTATGCTACTAAACGTTTTACTTCCTCGTACATATTGCCCTTGCCACAGATAAGTAGTTTTGCATTTACCCACTTCATGGCAGGTATTAAAGTTTCGAAACTACGACCTTCATTTACTGCGCCCTGATATAAAATAAAAGGCTCATCAGAAGAAGTATTTGCAGGATAATTTTTCTTGAAAGGCATGTTGCTGATTACTTCATATTTCACACCATATCTTCTTTCCAGTTCCTCTTTTATAAAATGATTTACGGTGTATCCATACTGGTATCTTGGCACAGAAATTCTTTCTACCCATAGCCAGAAACGATGAACCTTTGGTCGGGTTACCACCTCTTTTTGTTCGGTAAATAATTCATGTGCATCATACAGTCTCTTCTTTTTAAATAAAATAGAAGCAGCCAGATTAGGAAGAATTGTATCCAGGTCTACAGCATAGTATGCTTTAGCAGGAGTAAAGAAAAGGAAGATGAAAAGGCGGATATTATACTCGGCATAAAAGGCAAAACCTTTATCGAAAAACAATCCTAAACGTTTTTGTTTAAAAGGCTGTTCTTTCAGCGGAATAGAATCTGGTCTTGTTCTTCCTACCAGTAAAATATTATAGCCGCCTTTTGCCAGTGAAGTACAGATACGTTGCATTCGCTGGTCGTAATTCAAATCATTAGTAACCGTAAGAATGATATCGTATTGCTTCATGCAGAAGTAAATATTGTAGTATAAATATTAGTACAGTACTCTTACCTTAATAGTTTCTTTTACTTCTTTCAGAAGGTCTATTGCAATCTCCGATATTTCGGAATCAACATCGAGTACCACATAACCAATTTCTTCATTTGTTTTAAGGTACTGTCCGGAAATATTAATATGATTGTTCGACATTAAAGTATTGATACTACTTAATACTCCCGGAACATTTTTATGTATATGCAAAATTCTGTGTGTGCCTTCAATAGGAGGAAGTGCAATTCCAGGCACAGTGTGCGAACCATTGGTAATACCAGACTCTAAGTAGTTAAACAATTTGTTGCTTACATCTTCTCCGATATTCATTTGTGCTTCTTCGGTAGAGCCTCCTATATGTGGAGTAAGTAATACATTGTTTAGTCCCTGCAAAGGAGACGTAAAGGTATCGCCATTCTTTTCTGGTTCCCAAGGAAACACATCTACTGCAGCACCTGCAAGATGACCGTTGGATAAATATTTAGCAAGGGCATCAATATCTACCACTTCGCCACGGGCATAATTTATCAGGATAGATCCTTTTTTAAACTGTGCTAACAGCTCTTCATTTATAAGGTTCTTTGTTTTATTAGTCTCAGGAACGTGCAAGGAAACAATATCGCTTTTGCTAACCAGTTCTTCCAGACTATCATAAGAAGAAGCATTACCCAGCGGCAGTTTAGATTCTATATCATAGTACCTCACTTTCATACCAAAAGCTTCGGATAAAACGCTTACCTGAGAACCAATATTGCCATACCCTACCAGACCAATTGTTTTGCCACGAAGTTCAAAACTTCCTTTAGCTTCTTTTTGCCAGATACCATTATGAGCGGCATTATTCTTATCCAGTATTTTTCTGATCAAAATAATAGCAGCACCTACTACCAGTTCGGCTACGCTTCTGGTGTTGCTATATGGGGCGTTAAACACTGCAACACCACTACGGGTGGCAGCTTTAAGATTTACCTGATTTACACCTATGCAAAAACAACCGATTGCCTGTAGTTTATTGGCAGCGGCCAAAACGGCTGGTGTAATAGTGGTTTTGGAACGGATGCCTAAAAGATGTACATCCTTTATTTTTTCTATCAGCTCGCTTTCACTTAATGCGCCTGCTATTTTCTCTACATTAGTATAGCCATTCTGACGGAAAAGCTGTACTGCTTTGTCACTTATATTCTCCAGAAAGAGAATATTAATTTTGTCTTTTGGATAACTTGTTTCGTTGCTCATGGCGGCAAAAGTAACCAATATTAAGAATATATGGACAACGTAAATGGGATGGAAGGCAGCTGAATGGTTGTTTTCCCCATTTATTAAGTATGATTTAATTTGTGTAGATTAATCATCCTCTTTTGGAAGAGGAATAGATACGGTAGTGATGGTGCCTTTCCCTAATTGAGAATTGATAACCAGTTTGCCGTTTAAAGCATGCACTCTTTCTCTGATACCTATTAATCCATGATGGGTAATAGTATCCACTTTATCTATTTCAAATCCTATTCCATCATCTTTAACGCTCAACACAATTTCTCCTTCTTCTACAAATAAATCAATAGATACATTCTCCGCTTCGGCATAACGGATGATGTTGGTAAGGCATTCCTGATAAATTCTGTACAATGCTAAACAGATGTATGGATTGTCGGGAAACAATTCTTCTTCTTCAAGATCGGTATTGAACTTCACGTTCATTTTAAAGTTTCTCAGAAGGGTTTTATTGTTCCAGCGAATGGCCCCAACAAGACCAACTTCTTCCAGCATTTGTGGATACAAGTGGGTATATAGTTGTAGGCTACTTTGTACAGTATCTTCGGTAATTTGTTTTAGCTGCTCTGCTCTTTCTTTAAGCTCTTCTTTATTGGCAGATTCAATATTTTTAAGAATCCAGACGGCATCCATTTTAATGCCTGTAAGGTTCTGTCCCATTACATCATGTATTTCCTTTGCTATTACTTTTCGCTCATCTTCTTTCAGCTTCATTTGTTTTACATAAAGCGCTCTTAAATCCTTGGTCAGTTTCTTTAAAC
>JBAXVH010000159.1:0-3865 GCA_037129215.1 Bacteroidota bacterium
CAATAGCGCTATTTGTATCACTTTAGGTGATGGTATTATAAAGTTTATATTAAATACATCCTTAAAAGGGCTAGGATACACTGATACTGTGGTAGAAAATGGAATAGTGTTGTTAATGGTATTTATTTTAACAACATTGCTATAACGAATTACTCCACTTAAATCGGTCTGTTTTATACGATATACATACGCTCCGTATTCATGCAAATTATCGATAGTATCGTATACATGCAATGAATTATTGGCAGCCCCCAGACTTATTGTGGTTGATATATTATCCCATACCGCATTAGCAGAATAATTATAGACAGAAACTCTTTGAAGTACCCAGCCAGTATTGGATAATTCGTTTGTAACAGCCCAATTTAATAAAATTGTTTTATTGTTTATTGTTGCATTTAAAACTATAGATTGAGTTGACGTATTTTCTGAATTTGTTTCAAAAGCACCCAAATCAGGAGCTGAACCGTTGTATACAATTCCTTCAGGAATACCTGCATCAATACAAACACTACCTGTATTTAATCTAAATAAAGAGGTAACAGGCAACGATCCATCTGGCAATCTTAATGTAGCGGCTAATGCCGTATCGAGAGAAATAAAATCGCTTGACGATACTCCTTGTAAATTCCACGAATTATTTAATTGAACATTATGATGCTTTGCAAATCTAGCACCTGGTGATTTATAAGAAATGTTATTAATCATTGTATCAACCCCATCTTTAATATAGGTTTGAATTGTATCGCCATTAGAACCTCTTAGATATACAGTATCATTAGGAAAGGAAAAATTATAATAACCATTATTGTACCCAGTACAATTAATTACTGTAACTCCACCATTATTATTATTCTGATCGAAGCCTTTTGATTTATTACCAAATGCAACACAATTAGTTAGTCTGTGGTGTCCTACAAAATAGTTTCCTCCTACTTTAAATCCATTGCCATTCATAGAAGAAGTAGAAATAATACTACCATTTGCATAAGCATATCCATTATGCCAAGCCCAGCAACTATCAAAAACTACTTTATATGCATTCTCGTATAAATCGTACCCATCATCGGAATTGTTCCAGCTTCTGCAACCTCTTAGAACATTTCCAGGACCTGGATCCAACTTCACAGAAAATCCATCTGCATTTCCCCCATCGGTTAAAAAATCATAATTGGAATAACTATCGCAGTTGTGTAAATAATTATAACTTCCTCCACTGCTTATCTGAATACCAGCATCTCTGCATAAAGATACCTGACAGTTTTCTATAATATTATTATTACCTGAAATATAAATACCATTATCTCCAGCACTTTTAATTACAAGGTTTTTTATATACCAGTAACCAAAACCTTTATCAATTTCTAAACCCCTCATTGAAGCTGAATAAGTTTCCTGCGAAAAATCGAGGATAACCGTTTCATTATTATACGGAGCTATAGTGATATAATTGTTGCTTGTACCTGATTTATTTAACTTAACAGTTGATGTGTAATTATATACTCCTCCTCTTATGTATATGGAAGAACCAGGAGTAGATAAATTAATTGCTTTAGGTAATGTTTGATATGGCATGTTGATACTTCCATTTCCATAATCATCACTTCCTCGAAGAGAAACAAATATTGTCTTAGAAAAAGAAGAAGTATTTATTAGCACTAAAACAGATAGCAACAATGCTTTATAAATACTTCTTTTTATTATAGACATTATTCTTAATTTCAGTAATTATACAATTAAACTATTCAATTAATAACCAGGGTTCTGACCAGTAGGATATGCTAACTGGCTACCTACATATTGTAAGTTAGGATTAATTTGAACTTCCTGCATTGGTATAGGATAAAGTTCCGATTTACCAGGCGTAAGATTGATAGCTAAATAAGGAAACACGGTTGCTTTATTTGCTGTTGTAGCAGTAAATGCAGCACTAGAAGTAGCCCAAGATGCTTTATTACCAACAGCAGGTGGTGTTTTAATATAGAATGAGTTATTTCCTCCACTCCAATTAATAGTACCATCTGTATTTTTAGTCCAATAAACAGAAGAAGGGATGGTAATAAGAGTACCATTAAACATTGCTTGTTTAGTATTAGCAAATAAATCCATTGACTTCTGAGCCGTAATAATTTGATTTGGTACACCATTTACAGGAACAGCATTAGAAAATAAATTCCAGCGAATTAAATCGTACTTACGCATTCCTTCACCACCAAACTCACAAGAACGTTCTTTAACGATAGCAGCAAAAAACTGATCATGGCTTAATCCCGCAGTAATTAATGGAGCATTTGCACGAGCTCTTACTTTATTAATAGCATTGGTAGCTTCTGTATTGTTTCCTAATTCATTTTGTGCTTCAGCATACATTAAAAGTATATCTGAATAACGCATTAAAGGCCAGTTTTCACCCATATACTGAGCGGTATTGTATGGAGCTGGAGAAATCCAATCTCTTCTAAATTTACCATCAGTCAATTTAGTTGTAGGCGTACCTACTACAGTATCAGTACCAAAAACAGTAGGATTATAAATACATATTGTTACATCTCTTCTAGTATCGGTAGAATCGAATCTGTAAAAATAAGAAGGTACAACTACTATACTACCATTGCCATATTGAGTAACTGAAATGGTACCAGCAGTTGCATTATAAGTTGGAACACCATTTAACTTAGGGCCATCATAATAACCTAGTTTAGTATTTGTATTCCCGTTATTAGATCCGCTTTCACCTGCACCGACAGACCAAAGCATTTCCTTATCAAAAATACGGTTAGCATTGTTCTGGAATACTGATTTAAAGCTTGGATTTAAACCTGCAGTTGAATTAGCCATTATATCACTACATTCCTGTGCCACAATTCCATAATAATAAGCTGCATTTGAACCTTGTACCATCTGGCCATTTGATCTTAATGAATAACCAGCGCGATATAGAGCAATTCTTGCTCTTAACCCTTTTACTACTTCCAGACTAATTCGTTGAGAATTGCTCTGACTTCTCCATCCTATCAAACTGGAATCTTCTACAAATTTAAGATCTGCTAACAAATGATCATAGATAGTATCGCGATCTGTTCTGGTAGGATATACTGGTAAATTTGTTGCAGGTATATGTGGTAATGTAGAGAATGGAACATCACCCCAAATCTTCACTAAATCAAAATAATATTGTGCACGTAAAGTGTAAGCTTCAGCCAGCATTGCCCTCATTTGAGTATTTCCTGACTGATACAATTTAGAACGTTGTATATAATAGATACAAAGATTAGCTTGCTCTGCTCCTTGATATAAATTAGAAAATGGTTGTTCCAATTCAGAATTGGTAGCAGAAAGTGCATAGTGCGCAAGATCTCTTCTGGTATTATCAGGATAAGGTGTGCTGGTAGGACCTACCATTTCATCGTTATCTACTGTATAATATAAACTTAAACGGATACCATAAGCATAATCGCCTGTAAGGTTTTGATAGGTACCAATCAGTGCACCATAAGTACCACCAACAGTACTGAATAAAGTAGAGTCATCATTGTATGAAGATGCATTAATATCTGGGTTCAGAAATTTCTTACATGAACTGATAGAAAGTGTCATCAAAAACAAGAATGTAATAATGGATATATATTTAATAGTTCTCATATTTATAATTCGTTTAATGGTTAATAATTTAGAAAGTAACGTTTACGCCAAATACATACATTCTGCTCTTAGGATATGCAGAATAATCAACTCCAGGTGTCATTGGTGTTTTCCTACTGGTGTTCACTTCAGGATCGTATCCTGAGTAATGTGTTATTACCGCTAAATTGTTAACCGTTGCATACAATCTTAAGCGAGCAAATAGTTTCTTTATTGTTTTATC
>JBAXVH010000016.1:0-13935 GCA_037129215.1 Bacteroidota bacterium
TTCATATTGCTATGCTGCCACTTTTTAAACAGACTAAAAGCCTTTAATACATCTTCCCACATGGATGCATTTGTTTCATCGCAATACCAGGTAAAATATGGGCGGGTATCGGTATAGCTATCTTTTACATTCCTAATTTCTTCGCTGTCGTGAACGTAAAAATGGTTACTTGCAGCGTAATGAAATTGTATGGACTTATCAGCAAATTCAGGATACTTTTTTGTCCATCCTCTGATAGTAGTTTTTGTAAAAGAAACTACTTTTCCAGCATACTTTAAAGATACAGGGAAAGTAATTTTATCGAGCAATCTTTTGGTTTTATAACATTGTCTTTCATCCAGTAATACTATCTGTGGTACCCGCTTTGTTCTAAAACAAATACCATTGGCATCTATCAATAAATCTGCATTCATTTCTCTTGCCAGTGCAGGTAATACATAACGCTGATAACGAAATGCAGTTAAAGCATTCCTGTTGGGTGGCTGTATTAAATGACTTTTTACATTCGGTAAATAGTGATTCACCATTTTACTGGTACTATTCAAAACAATATATTCATTATTGGGATTTCTATCCGATAAAGAGTGTATAATAGAATGAATAAACAGCGAAAACGGAGGAACTTCGTTAGGATGATTTACATTGAATAGATTTATAATGATACGCATATAGCAAAAGTAATCACCATATTTTCAATTACCCAACTAAAAAAAGTATATTATTTAATAATGCAATTTCTCTTTTTTGTATACCATTTTTTTCTTACCATTGTAACTCCTTCAGAGCATACATCGATAAATACAAAATATAAAACTTATTTATCGCTTCTAATTCCTGAACACTTAAAGCTCCTGATTGAAATAAATTTTATAGTATTTTCTACCATCACTTTCTACTCCCTGTTCTATCAATTGACGATCGCCATGAATATAAATATGAAAGTTTTTATCGAGCTTTAAAACACTTTTAAATACCCTTGCTTGTTTCTTTACTGCAGGAACAGAAATTTCAAATGAATCAGCAATATCTACATCCTTTTCTGTTTCAAATTTTTTCTTATAGCTGTTAAATGCATCAATCACTTCGGGATGATGAATTACATCTCTGTTAAAGTCTTCGATATTAAATTCATCCTGCGATTTAAAGTAATCCATTGAACGGTTTAGCAGGTCTATCTGCTCAGTTTTGGATACATTAAATTCACTGGGCATCTGCTCTGTTACAAAAGACTTTGTAAGAGATAAAAACTGATTGGTATCATTAATAAAATCTTTCTTAGGCTGAGCTCCAATAAAATCGTTTCTCCAGTAATCTGTTTCACTACTAACATTATCGATTATAAAAACAGTGTACGGTTTTTCGGTATTTATAATAAGGCAAGCCTTATCCAGCTTCTTAGGACCTATCCCTTTTTTTAGTGCTATTGTTGCTTCCCCATTATCGGTATAAGTAGTTTCTAAAAAACGTTCTTTGTTTTCAATTTTGTATATTCCTATTGCTTCATGATATCCATTATCCCAACGAATATTGTCATAGTGAATTACAAACAAATCGCCTTCTTTTATATTAGGATGTTTTGATACAGACTTAAGATGCTGATGAATATGTAAAGCATTTTCTACAAACTCTTTTCCTTTAAAAATTGATTCACAAATAGTATACAATGGATTTAAATCAATAGAAATAGTATGCTTAAACTCATTGGTCTGAAAATGATTTGCGAAAGGTTTTAGAAATATCTTTTTCACATCTTCTTCCTCCTCCCCTTCAAATGTATATAGTGTATCACTCAGTATATCGCTTACACTATTTCCATTTATTCTGTTGTAAATAATCCTTTCAATTTTAGCCTGTGAATAATCAATCATTGTATGTAAATTAGAAATGTATATATATTAAACATTGCAAATATGAGGATAGAAACGATTTAGGTACGAATAGAGAAATATTAAATACAAAATGGCTTTAAATTAAATTACTTCTTAAATTATTTAAATTAATGCGTATTTAGATGAGTCAGATATTTTAATTATTTTATTCCGTTCACAGGAAAAAATGAAGCTTTCGCCGATTACAGAACTTACAGGCATTTTCCACAAACCATATTTGCACTCTCAAAACGAGGGAAAGGCTTAAAGAAATTTATTCCCCGTCTTTAAAATCAATATCTATGAAAAATTTAATTTTATTAATCACTTGCTTAACACTTGTATCAGCAACATGGGCTAACAAAATAGAAGCAAAACTAATTGGTGAAAGTCAGGATGGCAGAACGGTTAAGTTAATGTGGTTTGTAAAAAAATGGGATAAAAATCTTATAGGATTTAATATCAAAAGAAAAGGGGCTAACAATGAATGGGTTACTATAAATAATGATCTGATTGTCCCTGAGGTATCCGTAGATAAGAATTTACAGATTGTTGAAAATTCTACTGAAGAACTTTTAAGACTTAAATCCAAATTGAAAACTATGCTGGATGCTGGACAATTAAAATCAGCTGACAGATTAAGCTTTGTAAATTCACTGATAACAAATAGTGATACTTTAAAAGTAATGTCCCGTTCTTTTGGTCAGGATTTTGATCTTGCACTCTTTAGTGGCTTTGGATTCTCCGATAGAGCAGGAGCAAATCAAACAGAAGAGTATGCACTTTTTCCAGTAAGAGTAAATCAAGTAGAAGATAAATTTCCTTCAGCAACTTTTATATGGAAGAATGAAGATAAAGCGAATGTTAATCCTTCTATCAATATAAGCACTGCTAATACGGACAATGGTGTTCAGCTTGTGTGGAAAATGCCTTTAGAGACTATTAATAAAATACATGCTAAAGGGTTTAATATTTATAGAAAAGAGGGTAATGCATGGGTTAAGGTAAATGATAAACCAATACAGGAATTTGATAATAATAAAAATGGTTACACCTTTTTTGATAATAACATAGGTAAAAACGAAGTAACTTATTCCGTAACGTTAACTACCATGTTTAACAACGAAAGCAATGTAAACGAGAATACAATAGTTTACAAACATCCAATATCAAGCGATATAGCAAGTAATAATTAATAATAAATTCCAGAACGTTTTTAATATATCCAATATCCAGATCTAAAGTTCAATATCCATCATGAAAAACGTTTTTTAATATCCAGGGAATTATTCTATGAGATCCAACTTTTTAGTGTTTAAGTTAGGATGAGTAAGGAAAAAGGAGATAGTCTATTTATTAGATTGTCTCCTTTTAGTTTACACCAATATATGTACACTAAGAATATCAGGAAAAAGTGAATAATAGAGGTTTTTTCTAAGCTGTTAAAACCTTTGTTTATCTTATCTAATAGATTTTATTAACCACTCAAACACTTGCGGGTCTCTCTATTATAAGTATTAGTATTATCTTATAAACTGTTCAACTCCATTTCGTTATGTCTATGTTTCAATGTTCTTTATTCCTCTCTAATAATAATGTATTTTCATTACTAACATTAAGCACTCAAAATAGAACTTAAAATAAAAGTTATTAAAAGGTTACTTTAGCATTAGGAGCTTGTAATAAAAATTCACTTACTGACGTTTGGATTGAACAATTAAAAACAAAAAAAGAGTTGCATCATTGCTGATACAACTCTCTAAATTAAAACACCAAAAACTAATTAGAACCAACTACCCAGGAACTGTTCATTCACTGTTGGCAGATGTTTGTATTTATTAATTCTTTTTTTACGTTTTATTCTATTCTTAATTAAAGCTACCACCATCAATAATAAGAAGATGATAGTTAATGGTGGAATACCTAAGAAACTAATCCATTTACCACCAAACATAGCACGCATTGGTCTGCGCAATCTCTCTGCTATCAGGTACATTGCAGGTACTAAAACCAGCGTCATAAAGAAAGCAAATGCAAGACCAAATATAATAGTCCATGAAAGAGGTTTCCAGAATGCTACGTTATCTCCACCAAAGTAAATATGTGGCTTTAATTCGGAGAATAAAGTAACGAAATTGATATTGAAACCTACAGCAATAGGAATGAATGCTAATATAGCTGCAAGAGCAGTAAGCAGTACCGGAATGATACGTGTTTTACCAGCTGCAATAACAGCTTCTCTGGTTTTCATTCCCCGTTCTCTTAGTTCATCTGCAAACTCAATAACCAGGATACCATTCTTCACTACAATACCGGCGAGACCTACAATACCTAAGCCTGTCATTAATACGGAAAACTGCATTCCAGTAAAGGAGAAACCAAGTAACACACCAATAATACTAAACACAATTTCGGTAAGAATTATTACGGCCTTACTAACGGAATTAAATTGAAGTACCAATATTAATAATATAAATCCTAAAGCTATCACCATTGCTTTACTTAAGAAAGCACCTGTTTCAGCTTGTTGTTCCCCTTCTCCTGTTTGTTTAATAGTTACAGCATCAGGTACTTTGAAATTTTCAAGGTATTTCTTGATTTCTACATTAACTCCAGTTGCATCAAATCCTTTAGTAGTTAATACATTGGAACGAAGTGATATAGTACGTTTCTGATTCTTACGCTTAACGCTACCTAAAGTATTGGTTGGTTCAACCTTGACCAATGCACTGATAGGAATGTTTTTAACTGCACCACCAGCAGCCATATCACGGAAGGAAATATTCATGTTTAATAAATCTACTAGGCTCTTGCGCTGTAATTCATTATTACGGAGTTGAATCTTATATTCTTCTTTTCCTTCTTTAATTTTTGATACTTCTTTACCAAACAATGCAGTACGTATCTGCATACCAATCTGAGCGCTTGATACCCCTTCAGTTAATGCTCTCTGACGATCGACAGTCAAAGTGATTTCAGGATTCTTTAAATCAATATCCATCTTCAATTCTTCGATACCAGGTATCTGAATAGAGTCTAAATAATTTTTTAAAGCATTAGCAGTTTTAATCAGATCATCAAATTCTTCACTCGCTATTTCAATGTTTACAGGAGGATCGGTAGGAGGACCACTGCTTTCCTGATCCACACTGATTTCAGCACCAGGAATACCACTCATTGCAGCACGCACCTGATCGAGATAAGGACGCGTAGAAACTCCATCTCTCTTCTCAAACTCTACAAAAGATACTTGTATTCTACCAAGCTCACTTCTGGTACTTCTATCGCCACTGGCTGGATCGCTTGCACCTACAGCTATATTGGATATAACACTTTCTACAATTGGATTAGTCTTGCCTTTTTCATAATCTATACCCAACACCTTATCTACTTTTTTCTCTAAGGTTTTTGTAACTGAGTCGGTATATTTTACATCGGTACCAACAGGTAATTTTAGGTAAACATATATCTGATTTGGATCAGCTTTAGGGAAGAATGTAATACCTACTCTCTTGCTTTTTACTGAAGCAACAAATATGAATAGAGATACAAATAACAATCCAATGATTCCTAATAAAAGGTGTACAGGTCTCCATCCTTTTAATGCCCAACGCAAAAGCGTTTCGTAATGGTTCATGATCCATGGTAAACCATGATTCTGGAAGTAATGAATAGCATCGTCTAATACATATTTATTAAGTATTTTTAGTAAAATAAACAGTATCATCAGATTGCCTAAAAAGTTTAGACCAGTATTACCAGATTGATATCCTGCAATATCCAACACTACTCCAAGGAATAATGAAATCCAGAAGCCAGCCTTTTTAAACATAGCTGATTTAGGCTCTTTCTCCCCTTCTTCGTGGTTCATAAAATCTACTGCAAATACAGGATTCATGATAAATGCTACCACCAGAGAAGCTGCCAAAGTAAAGATTAACATGGTAGGTAAATACACCATGAATTTACCAATAATACCTGGCCAGAATAATAATGGGAAGAAAGGTGCTAATGTAGTTAGCGTACCAGCTAATACAGGAATAAACACTTCACCAGCAGCCATACGTGCTGATATAGCCGAAGTAAGTTTTCCTTTGCCATGGACAAAAATTCTATGGGTATTTTCTATCACCACAATAGCATCATCTACTATAATACCTAAGCCAAATAGCAGGGCAAATAATACGATGAAGTTTAGCGTAACATGGGTGCCTACAATCGCATCGGCACCGGGCAGAAATACAAAGGCAACAAACATACTCAGTGGTACAGATAATGCCACAAAGAATGCATTGACCACTCCCATAAAGAACATCAGAATTATTAATACAAGGATGAAACCGATTACTATTGAATTTACCAGATCGCTAAAGGAAGATCTTGTTTTAATACTAAGATCACCTGTTACAACTGTCTTAAGGTCTTTAGGGAATATTACTCCTTTAGCATCTTCTACAGCTTTTTTAACAGCATCACTTGTTTGAATAAGATTTTCGCCACTACGTTTAATGATATTTAAGCTCACTACATTCTTTCCATCAAGACGCGAGAAGCTCTCACTTTCTTTAGTAGTATCAATTACTCTGGCAATATCTTTCAGATAAACAGGTGCGCCTGTCTGATTACGTACTACAATCTTTTCAATATCAAAAGCAGTTTTAAGCTGACCTTTTAATTGAAGATTTCTACGCATTGTTCCTACCTCAAGAAGACCACCAGAGATATCAATATTTTCTCTTGCAATTGCATTGTTAATATCATCGAATGTAACACCTGCACTTTGCATTCTGTAGTTGTCTACATTCACCTGAAATTCTCTTTCAGGAGCACCTACAATATCTACTCTGTTTATCTGCGGAATCTCTTCCAGTTTATCTTTAAAATCATCCGCAATTTTCTTTAAGCGCTGCATGTCATAATCACCACTCAGGTTAACATACATGATAGGACGATCACTAAAACTTACTTCCAGAACGGTAGGTTGTTGCGTAAGATCATTCGGTAAATCGCTCTTGGATTTATCAACAGCGTCTTTTACTTTTTGCAGAGCAATATCCGTTTTTACATCAGTATCAAACTCTACAATAATTGCCGAATAATCCTGCTGAGATGTACTGGTAAATTTTTTAATTTTTGCTCCAGTAATACTTTTAATCTGTTTCTCTATAGGGCGTGTAACAAGATTCTCTACATCCTTTGGAGAGTTACCTACATAAATAGTTTGTACATATATAGTAGGAATAACAATATCCGGAAACTGTTCTTTAGGAAGCGTAACGAACTGATAGATACCCATGATACTTACAAAAAGCATCAAAAGATAAATGGAGGTTTTATTTTTTATACTCCATGATGTGGGACCAAATTCTTTGAACTTGCCCCTGAAGTCTTTTACTAAACTCATGATAATAATTTATGATTAAAAAAGATAAAGCAGCTAATGCTGTATTATCTCTTATTATTTAATTTCTGTTGCAATAGCTTGTCCTTCATAAAGACTTTGATAACCTTCTGTTACAATATTATCTCCTATTTGTAAGCCAGATTTTATTTCCAGATTATCGCCATACAACTGACCAATAACAACTACTCTTTTTCTGGCAACCAGTTTGGTACCTTCTTTAGAAGCAACCATTATATACTTTCCTTTTTCATCGCTTTGAATAGTATTCAATGGAACTACAATTGCTTTAGCTACAACATAATCTCTAATCTTTACTATAGCCACCTGATTTGGATGAAAGTCTTTGTCAGCAGGTATCTTAGCTTCAGTAAAGAAACTTCTACTCAATGGATCTATTAGTTTTCCTGATACTGAAATAGTTGCATCTATTGTTTTATTTATATCTGGTAAAGAAACTTTTACAGGTGTACCAACAGCTACTTTGTTCAAGTAATTTTCAGGAACCTGTGTAGTTATTTTCAGATGTTCTGTATTCACAATTCTTATTTGATTTGTTCCCATGAACATTTCACCAACTTTTACATTTACATCTTCTAAAACACCACTAATCTCAGCTGTTACATTAGTAAAAGATAATTGTTCTTTATTTATTTTCACTTGTTCCTGAGCGGTCTTCAACTGATTTTCAACAGTTTCATAATTATTTTTCGCACTGATATATTGCACTTCAGTACCAATATTCTGATCCCAGAGATTTTTCTGTTTTTGATAAATATTTTTAGTAAATGCAAGTTGTGTTTTCAATGTTTCCAGATTCTGTTGTGCTGTCTGTAAACTTTGTTTTAAAATAGCATCATCCAGCTTTAATAATGTTTGTCCTGCTTTTACAACATCACCACGTTTTACAAATAAAGCTTTCACTTGTCCAGGACCACCACGAGGGGTTACCATACTTACATTTTCAGATTCAACCTTTCCCTGTAAATCAATATAGTGCGTAAATGATTCTTCTTTTATAGGAGCAATACTTACCAGCTTTGCTTTTTCTGATTTACCAGCACTGGTATCCAACTTTGCAATTACTGCTTCTAAATCACTAATTTCCTTAGACAGTTTAGTTTGTTGTTCTTTTAATTTTTCCAGAGAAGTTTTTTTCTCCAGAAGTACCTTATTCTGGTCTTTGCTTCCGCATGCAACCATTCCTGTTATTGCAGCTACAACTGCAATTAATTGTAATAACTTATACATATATTTTATTGTTTATTATTGATTTAATTATGGAAGTTTTCCTATTGCTTTAAGATAATCTATTTTAGAAATTACGGCATCGTATAACGCTGAAACATAATTTGTTTGTGCATTAATCAAATCTGTTTCTGCAGCGGTAATTTCTGTATTACTACCAGTACCACCTTCATACTTCTTTTTAGTTTGATCATAAACTGACTCTGCTAATGCCATATTTTGTTTTTGGAAATCAATGGTAGCAATAGCCGATTTGAAATTTAGTTTAGCTTGTTCAACTTCATTGTCAATGGTTAGTTTTAGATTTTCAATATTATTCTTTGTTTGTTGAAGCTCCAGTTTTGATTGTTGCACTTTTGCATCTTTTGCAAAACCAGAAAATATAGGAATAGAAATATTGAATCCAACCCATGAAGCCTGATACCACATACCTTCTTCTAAAAGAGTGTTTTTATGTCTATAAGCTTGTTGAGCATAAGTACCATTTAAGGCTACTGTTGGTAAATAGGAAAGTTTATATCTTTTTACATTATACTCGTTCAATTTTTTTCCTAAAAGTGCATATTGATATTCTTTTCTATCATCGTATTTATAAGGGGCATCTTGTAGTATACCATCTTTAATTTGTGATTCACTTATTGTATCAGTCTATGCAAGCTTATCTTTTATAGGCATTCCTATTAAAGTTTTCAAACCTAAGTACCCAATATCTATCTTATTCTGAACACTTATCTTTTGAGTTTTAAGATTAGTTAGCTGAACACCTACTTTATTTACATCCAGTTTTTCTGCAAAACCATTTTTATACAACTCTTTCGTATCATGTTCCAGTTTTTCAAGTCTATCAATGTTTGCATCAAGTAGTTTAATTTGTGTTTTACTAACTACCAGCTGATAATATATTTTTTCTATATTAGTCTTTATAGCTTCTTCTGTTACTTCTAGATTTTTAGATTGAAAGTCCATAGAAGTCTTTCTGGCTTGTAAACCTACAAATACCTGTCCATCAAATAACAATTGTTGTAATTGTATACTTGCTGTTGAATTATAAGGAAGACTAAAATTTGTAGCCACATCTTTTGGGCTACCAAAAGCACCCTGTGGTATAATCTGTACAGGAGTATTGAAATATTTTGTGCCTGCAAAATTTCCGGTAATGGTTGGTAATGCAGCCGATGTAACCCCTCTATTGGTTTGTTTTTGAATCTGAACATTTAATAATGCATTCTTTACCTGTACATTATTCTTGGTTGCATAATCTATACATTGCTGTATAGTGAAGTTGTGTTGGTTACTTTTTTCCTGAGCATAACTTTTATACAAGGTAATACTCAGCAGAACCATTAAAATTGCTGATTTCTTCATTGTTTAATTATTGTTTTTTATTTCGTTGTTGTTTATATTTAGTAATTAATTTTTGTCCTTTTGAAGTTGCTAAGCCATTTAAAAAATTATCTGTCATTTCATCTATTACTTCTACTGCCTGGTATTTTGTATGAGGGAATATTTCCTGATTGAAAATCATAAATACAGATGCAAGGCGGAAGTTTGTTAGAATATTTACATTAATTTCAGGACGGTAAAGCCCTTCTTGTATACCTCTTTCCAGATTATCTTTAATAATCTCAAACATGAATTTATACTTGTGATCACTAATCTTTTTATACACTGTAGGGTGATATTTTTCAAGATCATAAATCAAAGATGGATTCATCATACTAATCATTTCCTGAAAATTATCAATGGATAAAAAGAGTTCATGTATTGGGTTTTCGCAGATACTTGCTATGTTCTTACATTCAGATTCATTGCAGGTAAGTTCAATATCTACCACTCCGGAAACTAAAGTTTCTTTATCTGGAAAAAATTGATAAATAGTCTTTTTGCTCATGCCTAAGTGATTAGCAATTTCATCCATACTTACACTTCTTATACCGTAAAGCATAAATAACTCATGAGCCTTTTGTAATATTCTTTCTTGCGGTTCCATTCTTTCTAATTCGGCAGCAAAACTATGGAAACTTTTTTCGTAACCAAAGTTTATTTAAAAAATATGATGAACGGTTATTTAAGTTAATCCAGCATTAACAAGTAAAAAGCTATTAATGTTCAAATAATCAATTTCAATAAAATTAAAAGCACAATATTGAATATTTACTTTAATTTGTACCAATCACAATTCATCTGAAATATCAGAACGAATTAAGATTATTAAGCAATCATCTAAATTAAGTAATACAAAATGCATTTATCACCCAGAGAAAGCGAAAAACTTCTATTGTTTCTGGCAGGCGAGCTTGCAGAAAAAAGAAAGGCAAGAGGGTTAAAATTAAATTACCCTGAAGCTATTGCACTAATTAGTTCCCATTTACAAGAAGCAGCAAGAGATGGTAAGACGGTTGCACAATTGATGCAATTTGGAACAACTATACTTACAAGAGAGGATGTAATGGAGGGTATAGCAGAAATGATTCATGAAATTCAGATTGAAGCCACCTTTCCAGACGGCACAAAACTGGTAACGGTGCACGACCCCATTCGATAAACTTTTCATTCCTCCAAAAGAAGAATTAATAGCAAACTGATTTTTACTTTTATTTTTTTACTTTTTACTTTAAATCATGATACCTGGAGAATACATTTTAGCTAAGGAAGACATAATAGCAAATAAAGGAAGAAAGACAATTAAAGTGGTAGTAGTAAACTTAGGTGACCGACCCGTTCAGATTGGATCTCACTTTCACTTTTATGAAATAAATAAACAAATGAAATTTGATAGAGCGATTGCATTAGGTATGCGGTTAAATATACCTGCTGGAACAGCAGTTCGCTTTGAACCAGGCGAGGAGAAAGAAGTTGAATTAGTGGAATTTGCCGGAGATAAAATACTTACTGGTTTTAATAATCTGGTAAATGGAAACATCATTACTACCAATAAAGATGCACTGAATGAATTACTAATTTCTAAAGGCTTCACTAAATAAAGCATTACTTAAAACATATCACTTATAACATACAACTTAAATAGTATGCTAAATATAAACAGAGCTAAATATGCTAATATGTACGGCCCTACTACAGGAGATCGTGTACGTTTAGCAGATACCGAACTAATAATCGAGATTGAAAAAGACTACACCGTATATGGAGATGAAGCTAAGTTTGGTGGTGGAAAAACTATAAGAGATGGAATGGCTCAGTCCGCAAGCGCTACCAGAAAAGAAGGGGTGCTCGACTTTGTAATTACCAGTGTTATGATTATAGATCATTGGGGTATAGTAAAGGCAGACATTGGAATTAAAGATGGTACGATTGTCGGAATTGGCAAAGCAGGAAATCCCGATACCATGGAAGGTATTACGCCTAATATGATTATAGGTGCCAGTACGGAAGTGCATGGTGGTGCGGGTTTAATAGCTACAGCAGGTGGAATTGATACGCATATTCATTTTATATGTCCCCAACAGATAGATCATGCTTTATATAGTGGTATTACAACCATGATTGGTGGAGGAACAGGTCCTGCTGATGGCACCAATGCAACTACCGTTACGCCTGGTGCCTGGAACATTCAAAAGATGCTGAAAGCAGCAGATGCATTCCCTATGAATCTTGGTTTCTTTGGTAAAGGAAATTGTGCTTCTATTGCTCCTTTAGAAGAACAGATTGAAGCAGGTGCATTAGGGCTAAAAATTCATGAAGACTGGGGTAGCACCACTGCTGTGATTGATGCTTCATTAAAGGTGGCTGACAAATATGATGTACAGGTTGCTATTCATACCGACACCCTGAATGAAGGCGGATTTTTAGAAGATACTATCGAAGCTATCAATGGTAGAGTGATCCATACTTTTCACACCGAAGGAGCCGGTGGAGGACATGCTCCCGATATTATAAAGGCTGCTATGTATCCCAATATTCTCCCTTCTTCTACCAATCCTACCAGACCTTTTACCATAAATACAATTGATGAACATCTTGATATGCTGATGGTTTGTCATCACCTGGATAAGTCAGTTCCCGAAGATGTAGCTTTTGCGGATAGTCGTATTCGCCCCGAGACCATTGCAGCAGAAGATATCCTGCACGATATGGGTGTTTTTAGTATGATGAGTAGCGATTCTCAGGCAATGGGTAGGGTGGCAGAGGTTGTTACAAGAACCTGGCAGACTGCTCATAAAATGAAAGTACAGCGTGGAGCATTAGCGCCTGATGAAGCTAATAAAAATGATAACTTCAGGGTAAAGAGATATATTTCCAAATACACCATTAACCCTGCTATTACGCATGGCATTAGTGATTATGTTGGTTCGTTAGAAGCTGGTAAACTGGCAGACATTGTACTATGGAAACCTGCTATGTTTGGTGTTAAACCAGAGATGATTATCAAAGGTGGAATGATAATAGCTGCCCGTATGGGCGATCCGAATGCTTCTATTCCTACTCCGCAGCCAGTAATTTACCGACCTATGTTTGGCGCTTATGGCAAAGCTTTGTTTAATACCTGTGCAACTTTTGTTTCTAAGGTTTCTTTAGAGAATAATGTTGTACAACAATATGGATTACAAAAGATGATTTTGCCGGTAAAAAACTGTAGAAATATTGGTAAAAAAGATTTAATTCATAACGATGCTACTCCTGAAATAGACGTTAATCCTGAGAACTATCAGGTAAAAGTAGATGGTAATATTATTACCTGTGAACCGATGAAAGAATTACCATTGGCTCAACGTTATTTTTTATTTTAAGGATATGCTGATACAACAAAAATTGGGTAACATACATTCAGATAACATAAACAATAAAACAATTGATTATGTTGCCTTTGAATGGTACGAAACCAATAAGCGTATTCAAATAAAAAAGTCTGTTGCAGGTATAGAGGTGACTTTAAAATTTATGTTGGAGAATCCTTGTCTTACAGAAGGGGACATACTTTTTGAAGAAGAAGATTATATTATAGTAGTTGATATTCTGCCATGCGAATGTATGGTTATCAGTCCTATAAATATGTTCGATACTGCATCCGTTTGTTACGAAATTGGAAACAAGCATTTGCCTTTGTTTATAGAGAACAACGATTTATTGGTGCCTTACGAAAAGCCTTTGTTTACAATGCTTACAGCACAGGGATATACTATTAAACTGGAGCAAAGGAAACTGCTGAAACCATTAAGAACTACTGTATCGCCACATGCACATAATGGAGATAGTTTATTCACCAGAATTATGAAACTAACTTCCTGATATGAACAATGCACTATTACATCTGTTGCACATGAGCGATTCTTCGCTGCCAATTGGAGGATTTTCTCATTCGGCAGGTCTGGAGACTTATGTTCAAAATGGTAAAGTGAAAGATGCTGACTCTGCAAAGGAATTCTGTATACAAATGCTGCAGAAGAACCTGTTATATAC
>JBAXVH010000160.1:0-3859 GCA_037129215.1 Bacteroidota bacterium
GACTATTCAATATTATTTGAAGAAGTATCCAAATGCAGAAAAAGGGCTACTGTTATGGTCTGCTGAGTTCCCTGTTTTTGATTTTTCTAATTTCAATGAATTAAAATTGATTTATGGAAATGCCAGTATTGTAGGTAATAACCGTGTTGTATTTAATATAAAAGGTAATTATTTTAGGCTAATAGTTTCTATAAACTTTGTTCAAAAGGCTTGTTATGTAATTTGGTTTGGTACACACAATGAATATGATAAAATAGATGCTGAGACAATTGCATTTGACACGGATATTCAAAATTTTAAATTAGATTGATTATGAATTGGAAAGTTTTAAAAACAGAACAGGATTACAATAAGGCAAGTGATAGACTAATGGAGATATTTCATGCAAATGAAGGTACACCTGAGGTAGAAGAATTAGAATTATTAATGGTTTTAATTAAGGATTATGACGATAAACATTATGTGCTACCTGCATTAAACCCTATTGAAGCCATTAAGTATAAAATGGAAGAAAGAGGGATTAAAGCAAAAGACTTAGAACCACTTATTGGAAGTAAAGGGCATGTTTCCTCCATTCTTTCTGGAAGAAGAGAAATTACCCTTAAGGTAGCTTTAAAGCTTAAGAACTATTTTCAATTACCTGCTGAGATGTTTTTACCCACTTTAGAAGCCTGATAATGCTACTTTAGATAACTAATGACAATTTATTAAGGATTGTTTATAAAAAACCTTGTTTTTCTGCATATTTTATTTTGATAATATCTCCTCAACCTTACCTTTGCGCCCGATTGAAATTCTATAAACAAGATTTCAAATTTTAATATTATTATAATTTTATGGCTTCAAAAGGTAAAATCAAACAAATTATCGGTGCAGTAGTCGATGTACATTTCCCAAATGACAATGTATTGCCTGATATTTACAACGCTTTAGAAATCACCAGAGATAATGGTGATAAACTTGTTCTTGAAGTGCAACAACACTTAGGAGAAGACAGTGTTCGTACTATTGCAATGGACGTAACCGAAGGTTTAGTTCGTGGCATGGAAGTAGTAGATACTGGTATTCCTATTGCAATGCCTGTTGGTGATGGTATTAATGGTCGTTTATTTAATGTAACCGGAGATGCTATTGATGGTTTACCACAAATAAGCAAAGTGGGTGCAAGACCTATCCATAATAAGCCACCTTTATTTGAGAACTTAAGTACTGCTTCTGAAATTCTTTTCACTGGTATTAAAGTAATCGATTTGATTGAGCCTTATGCAAAGGGTGGTAAAATTGGTTTGTTTGGTGGTGCCGGTGTGGGTAAAACAGTATTGATTCAGGAGTTGATTAATAATATCGCTAAAGGATATGGTGGTCTATCTGTATTTGCTGGTGTGGGTGAAAGAACCCGTGAAGGAAATGACTTGTTGCGTGAAATGATTGAAGCAGGCATCATGAACTATGGTGAAGACTTTAAACATAGCATGGAAGAAGGTGGATGGGATTTAAGCAAAGTGGATCTGGAAGGATTGAAAGATTCTAAGGCTACTTTCGTATTTGGACAAATGAATGAACCACCAGGAGCTCGTGCACGTGTGGCATTGAGTGGTTTGACTATTGCGGAATATTTCCGTGATGGGGATGGCACTGGTAAAGGAAAAGATATCTTATTCTTCGTAGATAATATCTTCCGTTTCACTCAGGCAGGTTCTGAGGTATCTGCATTGCTTGGTCGTATGCCATCTGCGGTGGGATATCAACCAACACTTGCTACTGAAATGGGATTGATGCAAGAGCGTATCACATCTACCAAAAATGGTTCTATTACCTCTGTACAAGCGGTATACGTACCTGCGGATGATTTGACCGATCCAGCTCCTGCAACTACTTTCGCTCACCTTGATGCTACTACCGTATTGAGTAGAAAGATTGCCGATTTAGGTATCTATCCTGCGGTGGATCCTTTGGATTCTACTTCAAGATTATTATCTCCATTGGTAGTGGGTGATGTACACTATGATTGTGCAAACAGAGTGAAATTAATCTTACAACGTTATAAAGAGTTACAGGATATCATTGCTATCTTAGGTATGGATGAGTTGAGTGACGAAGATAAAATGACTGTTGCCCGTGCAAGAAAAGTACAACGTTTCTTATCTCAACCATTCCACGTTGCGGAAGCATTTACTGGTTTGAAAGGGGTATTTGTTGATATTAATGATACTATTAAAGGTTTCAACATGATTATGGATGGTGAAGTGGATGATTATCCAGAAGCAGCATTCAACCTTGTTGGTACTATTGAAGATGCTATTGAGAAAGGTAAGAAAATCCTTGCTCAGGCAAACGCATAAATTAATTAGCAAATGTGCTGATTCGATAATGTGATAATTAAATACATTACCGGATTAGCACATTGGCATATTATCACATTATCACATTCGTTTTACATGACTTTAGAAATATTAACACCGGAGAAAAAATTGTTTAGCGGAGAAGTATATGGTATTCAATTACCTGGTACTGTTGGTTTATTCGAGTTGTTGGATAAGCATGCTCCTATGGTGAGTTCTTTGAGTAAAGGAACTATCAAAATATTGAAAGATAAAACAGCTACAGAATCTTATGCTATTGAAAGCGGTTTTGTAGAAATGATTAATAATAAAGCTACCGTATTGGTGGAGGGTGTTGCCGAATAAGCTTTAACCCAGATTACGCAGTAGAAATTCTATTACAATCAAGCAAATGCTTCAAACACAGGCATTTGCTTGATTTTTTTTTATTACCATAGTTTACTATGCTTGCTAACAAAAAATCTACACAAATACTTGTCTTTATTGCATTTGTAGCTTTCACTACGAATCCTACTGTGTAATCTGGGTTTAGAAATAAAGACTTATCATTTCCTTCCAGATAATTCCTCTATGAGCTTCACCTTCCCAGATGAAGAATTTATGAGGAATTTTTTTTGCGTTTAAGGCATCGCTCAGTGCCGTATTATTCCCCAGAAATGCATCTTCAACGCCTATTACAATCGTAATATCCAGCTTCCTTAACAGCTCCAGCATTCTTTCTCCATGTATATTAGGTACATATTGCGAAGGCATATTGTAATAGATTTCTTCGTCTCTATAGCCTTCAAATAAATCCTCGAAATAGGGGAGCTTCAAAGTTAAATCGTACCGGCCACTCATAGCTACTACTTTGGTAAACAGGGTAGGGTGACGGAAACCCATGTTTAAAGCATGCCATGCACCCAGACTACAACCTGCAAGGGTCATATTGGGATTGTTGTTCATGGTTCTGACCATAGGAATCACTTCGAACAAAATGTATTTCTCAAAGTTCAGATGCTTCTTTATCCTATCGGAGGGGTGTAAGGTTTTGTCGTAAAAGCTTAGTTTATCAGCACTATCCAGACAGAAGATTTGTAATTCACCTCTTTCCAGTCGGTCAGCTACTCCTTCTATTACTTTCCAGTCTTCGTAATCGTAAAACTTAGCTGTTCTTGTGGGGAAAAACAGCACAGGGATACCTGCATGACCAAATATCAGCATCTCCATATCTTTCTGCAGATGTTGACTGAATTCCTTTTTGTAGATCCTCTGTATCATATTACTACCGTTTTAAAACACATCGGAAATATTCCGAAGCTTTAATTAAAATCCAAAGGCAGGTAATCGTTAAGGTATTTTCCTACTGCTTCTTTCCACATTCCATAACCGTAGGAGTTGAGGTGTAATCCATCCTGCTGATAAAACTGCTTCATTGGGGAGCCTGAATCATCGAGCATTTTCTCGTACAAATTTATATAAAAACTGTTATTGTGGTCTTTATTAATTTCCTGTGAAATTATCCGGTTAGTATATTT
>JBAXVH010000161.1:0-3825 GCA_037129215.1 Bacteroidota bacterium
CTATACCATTTACCCCATTTCCTACCACAGCGGTTATTATGCTATCATTTACAACATTATAAGAACTTGCTGCTACTCCACCAAAACTTACCGCACTTGCTCCGATAAATCCTATCCCTTTTATAGTTACTAATGTTCCGGCACATCCATTGGTTGGAGAAAAAGAACTAATACTTGCAGGCATTGCCACTTTTCTCACACGGTTATTTCCACCATCTGCAATATATACATTGCCTGAGGCATCTGTTACTACTCCAGTAGGGCTATTAAAACTAGCTAAAGTAGCAATTCCTCCATCTCCTTTAAAAGTGCTTATTCCATCTCCTGCAACTGTACTAATAATGCCAATTGAATTCACAACCCTAATTCTGTTGTTTGATTGGTCTCCTATGTATATATTCCCATTACCGTCGCCAAAAACACAGGTAGGACTATTCAGACTCGCTGCAGTAGCAGCAGCGCCATCTCCACTAAATGCACTTGTACCATTACCAGCAATTGTACTGATGATACCACTTGTATTTACTTTACGTATCCTTGCATTATATTGATCTGCTATATAAATATTACCACTATTATCAACATATACACCTGTTGGATAATTTAAATTGGCTGACGTTGCAGCTCCCCCATCTCCTCCAAAGCCTGCAGTTCCATTTCCCGCTACCGTACTGATAATGCCATTTACACTTACTTTACGAATTTGATTATTCCAACTATCAGCTATGTACAAATTACCAGTTGCATCTATAGCAACATAAGTTGCAACAAGACTAGCTGAAAGTGCAGCACCTTCATCACCGCTTGCTGGTGAAAAATTTCCATTTCCTACAACCGTTGTAATGATACCATTCTTATCTACTTTTCTTACATAATTTCCATCAGTTATGTATAAATTACCAGCAGTATCTACTACTACATTGTTAGGATTAATCCCTACTGATGTTGCGGCAATTCCTTCAACATATACACTAGACCCATTCCCTGCTACAGTACTGATTATACCTCCAGTATTTACTTTCCTTATCCTGCCATTACTTTGATCTGCTATATATAAATTACCCGCTCTGTCTATTGTTAGGTTATTGGGTCTATATAAACTTTCATTTGTAGCAGCATCCCCATCCCCACTATACCCTACTTCCCCATTTCCTGCAATAGTGTTAATAATGCCATTTGTGCCTACTTTACGAATTCTACCATTGTCTCCATCAGATATATATAAAGCTCCAGCAATATCTACAGCAATTTTTAAATTACTACCAATAACTGCCTGAATAGCACTGCCTCCATCTCCACCAAACCCAGCAACTCCGTATCCTGCAACTGTACTAATAATCCCACTAGTGTTCACCTTGCGAATACGGGCATTGCCACCGTCTGCAATATATAAATTACCGCTACCATCTATAGTTACATTTAAAGGCCCACTTACTTTGGCAGAAGTTGCAACTCCTCCATCTCCACTAAAACCTGCCGTACCATTACCAGCAATTGTAGTTATTATATTGCTCGTACTTATTTTACGAATCCTGTTATTCGATCCGTCAGCAAAATATAAATTTCCATTAGCATCTACAGCTATGTTATTAGCATTTATTTTAGCAAGTAAAGGATCTCCTCCATCACCACTATATCCACCAGTACTAGTTCCTGCAACAGTGGATATTATGCCACTGGTGTTTACCATTCTTATCCGGTGATTAAAATTGTCTGCAATATAAAGATTGCCGCTGCCATCAACTGCTACATCCGATGGATTATATAATTGTGCAACTGTAGCCGCGCCTCCATCTCCACTAAATCCAGTTGTGCCATTTCCTGCTACGGTAGTAATGATTCCACTTGTACTTATTTTTCTAATACGTTGATTAGTCTGATCAGCAAAATAAATATTACCACTAGCATCTATACAAACATTTGGAGCCACCCCTATTTTCGCCAATGTAGCTAAGCCTCCATCACCACTATATCCCCCTGCATTCAATCCAGCTATAGTCGTTACTATCCCACCTGTACTTATTTTTCTAATTCTAAAACTATGTTGCGAAACAATAAGGTTCCCTGCCGCATCAATCACTATCTTTTCACCCAACCCCTTATAAGCTTGTAAAGCAGGCATACCATCACCTACTCCACCACCAGCAACCGTAGTAATAATTTGTGCTTTTGCCCCTTCACAAAAACAAAAAATCATCAACAAAATAAAAGCTACCATTGTAGCATAAGTACGTAATAATGTTTTCATAACGATACAGTTTAATCGATTATTTATCCGGACATAGCTTTCCGTAGCTGCTTTTAAAAGTATTGTCAAACTTAAAATATTTGAACATCCGACAACCATATAATCCAGGTAGGTCTCTTAACTCCCCCCCCAATAGTAAACTCTCCCCAACAAGACTGGCTTCCTTCATTTGCATCTATAAATGATTTTTCAGGAATTGCTATTCTGTAAAAACTTGCTACTCCTTCCCCTTTACACTCATCAGCTACCTTATAGAACCCTATTCTGCCATAATAAGTCTTATTATTATGAACTATGGTTATCTTGTAGGTCACTCCACTTGATTGAAACCCGCCAGGTACTAAATGTCCAGCATCGCAACTGTTTTCAATTAAATGCTGATCTTTAACATTAAAAAACACATTAGGAACTAACTCTATATTTTTATCTAGAAATTTTATGGTAAAATTATCTTTAATACTTCCAGTTTCTATTGGAACAGAATATGTACAATTGTGATAAATTGCTCCTGTTGAAAAATCAACAAGCAATGCTATAGGTGCGGCAAATATTATATCGGTTAATAACCAACCAACGTTTACCTTTCTCTTTGAATCCCCAGCTCTAGGAGTAGTTTTTTGACACTCAGAAATTTTTCCTCCTAATATAGTTGCACAAGAACTCATATAAGCCATTGTAATCACTAACATCAATCCAGTAATAATCTTTTTCATTTTTAAAATTTAACTCGTTTTTTAATTAAAATATTTGAGTATCAGATAACCATATTATCCATGTAGGTCGTTTATTTCCACCTCCTAAAGTTGTCCATGTATTCATTTTATATCCACCACCTATTGTGTATTCACCCCAACAAGATTGACTACCATCATTAGCATCCGTAAATGATTTCTCAGGTAAAGCTATTCTATAGAAACTTGCAACTCCTTCTCCTTTACATTCTTCAGCAACTTTAAAGAATCCAATTCTACCATAATACATTTTATTATTATGAACTATTGATATTTTATATGTTACTCCACTTGTTCTATAACCTCCTGGTACTAAATGCCCTGCATTACAACTGTTTTCAACTAATCCCAAATTTTTAATATTAAAAAAATTGTTCGGCATCAACTCTATATCCTTTTCTAAGAATTTAATACTAAAATTATCCTTCACACATCCTGTCAATACGGCTACAGTTGCAGGTTTTGAACTAGAACATGAACTAAATAAATTTAAAAGAGAAATGCAAATTGATAAACTAACTAATCTTACTTTCATAATTGTCATAATTTAAATGATTTAAAAAAATTGTCTTTTGATGTAAAAAAATAATGGTTAAAATATACTTTAACTGATTTAGCAACTTTAATATTTCTAAAATAGAGATTCAATTTTCCATCTGCATTGTTACTGCAAGAAAAAAGGGCAAAGTCTCCACCTGCATTCCTATCATTCGCATTTCCCCCTGCATTTCTATCATTGGCATTGCCCCCTGCGTTTCTATCATTCGCATTGCCTCCTGCATTTCTATCGTTCGCATTGCCACCCGCATTTCTATCATTCGCATTGCCTCCTGCATTTCTGTCGTT